>SLOW01000211.1 GCA_007132315.1 Opitutales bacterium | reverse complement strand
TCACACAAAATTATAGAACCCTTTTTTGGGCCGAAGCCAGGAAAAACCCTGCGTTTCGGTCCATTTTATTTATAGTAAGATTTTGCTATTAAACAGCTTCCGTCTTTGGGACAGGCTCTAGTTACGCTCATAGACGCAGATAATAAGTTATTTGCGGAACAAGAGAGCCTCTCCCCAAAAGTGAATGCCATCATTTTTGCAAGTTACTTTGGATCAGTGTTAATCGGTGTTCATCAGTGGTAAGGCTGATTTTTTTTAGGATAAATGGAGTTAAACCGGGATCGATCTTGACGATTGACCGGGTTCACGGTTGAATGCCGAAAAGATCCCGAATCGAATGGTTAAATCCTGACACCGACATGAAAGCCCAACCCATCGGCCGCCGTCGTTTCCTGACGATTTCCGCCCTCGGTGCGGGCGCCGCGTTCCTGCGGCCCTCCGCTTTGACCGGCGAGGAAGATTCCCGCGGGGATCTTCGCTTCGCCATCGTTTCCGACGTCCATCTTCGGTATCGACCGGATGAGTACGATTGCCCGCCGGCGTCCGTGAGTCTTCCGGAAGAACGGCACGCGGCGTTTCTGCGCGCCGCGGCGGACTGGGGCGCCGACGTGGTGATCGACCTCGGCGACCTGCAACCGAGGAGCTTTACCGAGGGACCGGGGAAACAGGCGCTGGAGGCATGGCGCGCCTGGCCGAAGGAAAAGATCGCGGTCTTCGGCAACCACGACGACGACTTTCTCCCCAAGGAAACCTATCTTCGCGAAATGGGAATGCCGGCCGCCTTCTATTCCAAAACCGTCAAAGGCCGGACCTTCATCGTCCTGGATTCCGGCGATCCGGCCATCGCCCCCGGCACGGCGGGCGCCGATTGGGGTCAGGAACAGCTTCCCTGGCTACGGGACGAAATCGACAAGGCCCCCGGACATTGCGTCATCCTGATCCACCACGGGACCGAACCCGGCCGCGCGAACCTGCCCCCAGAACGCCTCCAGGCCGTCATCGACAAAGCCAACGAAACGGCGGGGCACAACAAGGTCGCGGCCTGCTTCCGGGGGCATCTGCACAGGACCGCCGTCAATCATTCTCGCGGGGTTTACCACGTGCTGGTCAACTCCGCCAGTTACCGGTGGGTGCGCGGGCACGGACCGGTCTTTTATCGCGATCCCTCCCCGTGGGCGATGGGCTCTCTCTCTTCCACCGGCGTGATTCGCCTCCAGGGAACGGGCCGTCCCGGCAACTGGGCAGCCGATTGCGAAAGGACTCCCGGCGAGGTCCTCCCCGCTGATGAACTGACCTACCAAAAGAGCATCCCTCCGGCTTGAGCCGGAAAGCGTGACCCGCACCCAACGGGTCCTCCTCCCTGGCAAGAACGCGCGCGGACTTTGAGGTAGTGGTTCACCCGCCCGGACCCGTTCCACGGTCGGCCAATCCATGGAGGTACCCGTTTGGCCTCACCCTCGCGGCCGGCGCCTCTTCGAAGGTATTGACCGCTTTGCTGACTTTTCGCCGTATGCCAGAACCTCCAATCCTGGAATGTCATCGAAATCGTCACCGTTTCGCGTCAATAGACGGGCTCCGTGGGCCCGCGCGGTTGCCGCGATCCACAAATCGTTCTGCGAACGTCCGCCCAGAGATTTCCCGCGACGGAGAAAGGCCGTGATCCGACAGTAGTGTTCAGCAACCTCCAGGTGCGCCGATACCACTCTCCGCCCGCGCAGCAATATCAACCCTTCCTGAACTCTCTCCTCCGACACCATTGCGGCGCCGTCAAGAAACTCCCCGGCCGCAACGACGGAAACGATCAATGCCTCGCCACCGTATTTTAATAATGCGCGGTTAACGGCTGGTGTCAGGATCTCCCGCTGCCCGAAATTCGTCGATCAGGACGGTTGTATCGATGCAGATCAATCCGGAACCTCCACCGACCAGTCCACTCGCTTTCGGTTGGCCCGTACGACATCTTCCATGACCTTCGCCTCAGCCGCTGACGGCTTTTTCCGCCATATCTCCGCCGCCTGCTTCACCGCGTCCGCGCAGGTCCCGTTGCCGGTCCGGGACTCCACCAACCGGTCGATCGTCGTGGTAAACGATTCGCCCTCCCGCTTCTGCTCCGCCAGCTTGCGGTAAACCCGCCTTTCGACCGCAATGGTCTTTGTGCTCATACATGTAAATTTACATGTCATACGAAGAAGTCAAGACACCGAACAATCCCGGACCCGTTCCACGCTCGGCTCATCAAATTGAGAATACCTGCATACTGCATACTGATTGCAACCGTCGCATTTTGCGCTCACGGGCGGTACGTTTACTGCAACGCGCCGCAACGACCGAACATCCTCTTCGCTTTCGCCGACGACTGGGGCTACCCGCACGCGATGGTGTACGGCGACGCGACGGTGCGAACGCCGGCATTCGATCGTGTCGCGAACGAGGGAGTGCTTTTCGAGCATGCGTACGTATCCTCGCCTTCATGTACGCCGTTCCGGGGAGCGGTGCTGACAGGCCAGGACTTCTGGCGGCTGGGGCCGGCGGCCAACCTGAGGTCGCGTTTTTCCGCGGACGTTCCCGTTTACCCCGATCTGCTCGCGGACGAGGGCGGTTACTTCGTCGGCCACACGCGCAAGGGCTGGGGTCCGGGGCGAATCGGAGACCGCGAATACAACCCGGCCGGACCGGGATTTCGCGACTTCGAGGAGTTTCTCGAGCGGCGCCCCGAGGGCCGGCCCTTCTGCTTCTGGTTCGGGAGCAGGGATCCGCACCGCAGCGTCCGCGGCGACGGAAAGGCCCTGCGCGAGGCAATGGGCATCCATCCCGACGACGTGCGGGTGCCGCCGACGCTGCCCGACGCGGCCCCGGTGCGCGAGGATATCGCCGAACGAAAAGCCGCATCGAAAAAACAAACCGCCGCAGCGCCATGCCCAAATTGCTAACACGCCGCTCGTTTTTCGCACTCGCCACAGGGACCGCCGCCGGCGCCTTGTTGTACCCATCCGCGCGGCTGCACTCCGCGCCGCGAAACCAATTGCGACTTGCCCAAGTGGGCGTGGCCGGCATGGGACGAAGCGATTACAACAGGCTCGTAAGCCATTCCTCCGTCCGGTACACCGCGTTCTGCGACGTCGATCGCGATCGCCTGAACGCGATCCTGGGCCATCAGGGCGGCGGAAAAGGGTTTTCCGATTATCGCAGGCTTTTCGACGAGGCGGCCGGCGATTTCGATGCGGTGGTGGTTTCG
>SLOW01000016.1 GCA_007132315.1 Opitutales bacterium | reverse complement strand
CATTGTGCTGACGCAGGGGTTGCTGGTGCGAAAGGCCGTGCCCCGGCTGGGAGAAAAGGCGGTGGCCGCCTGGGGGTTGCTGCTGGTGCTGGCCGGTCTGTTCGTGGTCGGGCAGGCGTGGTCGCCCGCCGTCTTGTACGGAGGCCTGGCCCTGATGGCGGTTGGGTCCGGGCTGGTCAATCCCGCGCTCTCCGCCCTGGTTTCCCTGTACAGTCCGTCGGAAAAACAGGGGGAGACGATGGGTGCCTTTCGCTCGCTGGGGTCGCTCGGACGCGCGATCGGCCCGCTCTTCGCCAGCTTTTTCTTCTGGTGGTACGGAGCCGGCGTTTCTTACACTATCGGTGCGCTGATCCTGGGCGTTCCTCTCCTGATCGCTCTGTCCCTGCCGAAACCGGAGTTCGGGGGACGACAGGACTGAAGGTGGCGTTACTCCCTGCGGCGCACGGTCTCGATGGCGACGACCGAGTCGTTCAGGAATGCCACGTACAGCCGGTCGTAAGCGTTTCGCCGGAACGGCGACCCCCAGATCAAATCGTTGGTGGTGCGGAACGGCGCCCGGGCGTCGGGTGAGTCGTCGATGAGGCCGGCGTAAGTCCAGATCACGCGTTCACCCCGTATCGCCGGTTCCCGCCGGCTGTCGCGGGGTTCGCCCAGGGCCATGTAAACCATGCGGCTGTTGAATCCGGTATCGATGCGGCCTTCGCGGATCATCTCCTGGCGTTCCACATCCAGCGCATTGAAATCGCGGGTGTACACGCGGACGCGGTGGTCCTGGGTCGTGCCGCAGCCGGCAAGCAGGAGGAGTGCGAACAGAGCGGTCAGGAGTGGTTGCCAAGGACGGGTCATCCGATCCGGGATTGGCAGATTCGGTTTTTGCTGGCAAAGAAAAAGCGCGGGCGGGAGAGTTTTGTATGCGGGTGGATTTCCTCATCGTGGGCCAGGGCCTGGCCGGAAGCGTCCTGGCCCTGGAGTTGATCGAAGCCGATCGCCGGGTTCTGGTGATCGATAACGGCCACCGCTCGGCCGCATCCCGGGCCGCTGCGGGTATTGTCAACCCCGTCACCGGCAAACGCCTGGCACCGAGCTGGCGGGTCGAAACCCTTCTTCCGGCGGCGCTGGAGTACTACCTCCGGTGGGAGCGGCGGCACGGAGTGACCGTGTTTCAACCGCGCCGGATGCGCAGGTACCTGACGCCGCGCCAGCGCGACCGGTACTGGCCTCGGCGGCTGGCGAGCGGCGAACTGAATGCGTACCTGGCGGACCCCGCCGCGGCGGGACCGGACAGCGTGTTCCTCGATTTCGAACCCGCCGGGTACGTGGACACGGCTTTGTTTCTCGATACCTGTGCCGGGTTTCTGGCCTCGAGGGACGCCCTGCGACGGTCGACGTTCGCCGGCGACGAACTGCGGATCGGGCGCACCGAAGTGACGTGGTGCGACGTGCGGGCGGACAAAATCATATTTTGCGAGGGCTACAAGGCCGCGACCAACCCCTACTTTGACTGGCTGCCGTTCACCCCCGCCAAGGGAGAAATCCTGACTCTGAACGCGCCGGCGCTTACGGCGGACACGATCCGAAACAACGGAAACTGGCTGCTTCCCCTGGGCGATGGGCGGGCTCGGGTCGGGGCGACCTACGAATGGAAGCGACTCGACGAAACACCGACGGCTGCGGCCCGAACGGAATTGGAACGGGCCTTCACCGCGCTTTCCGGCGAGCCCGCCGGAGAGGTCCTTGAGCACCGCGCCGGCGTGCGGTCGGTGCTCAAGGATACAAAACCCGTCCTTGGACTGCACCCCGGGTTCGATGCGGTCGGCATCTTCAATGGCCTGGGGTCCAAGGGCGTTCTCGTCGCCCCGCACTTCGCCCGGTGCCTTGCTGACCACCTTGTGAGCGGACGGCCCCTGGATGACGAAGTCGATGTCCGGCGGAACGTCTGATCCGGGACAGTGCCGAGTGTCCGTGGCCTCAAGCAATACTCGTACTTCCAGCCGTCACGGGACGGTGCCTTGAGCGGTCCGTAGGCCTCGTCCGCCGTCCTGCCAGGACGCGGTGACGGGCGGCATGTCGCCGCGAGGACCGGTTTCAGAAACGAGGAGCTCTCCGTACGGTTCCCGCGCGATGACCCGGACTTCTGGTCGGAGTGAAGCCACGGTTCGGAACGGAAGCGGTGCCCATGCATGATTGACGGAGATCCCGAGGCCGTGTACCTCTCTCAGTATGGGAGAGCAGAAAACACTGATCGAATTCAGCATCACACCGATCGGGAGTGGCGAGCACGTAAGTGACCACGTCGCCCGCTGCACCCGCCTGATCCGTGAATCGGGAATCAAGAACGAACTCCACGCCATGGGGACCATTCTCGAAGGGGACCTCGACGAAGCCCTCCAGGTGATCCGGCGCTGCTTGCACGAGGTTCTGAAGGATTCGCCCCGCGCCACGGCCACAGTCAAAATCGACGCGCGTTCGAGCGGGAGCGGAAGCATCGAAAAAAGCGTGAAGTCCGTTGAAGAAAAGATATAATCGGATCGAAACGCCTGTGATCCGAGCGTCTACAGCGGCGCGAGTCGGATGGGTGTGATCGACCAACGCACCCACACTCCCTGTTTGGTGTAGGGATCGGCATTGAGGAGCTCTTCCACCTCCCCCGGGCTGTTGAGATCGAAAATGAGCACTGAGCCGATCATTCTCCCGGATTCGTCGAGTATGGCCCCGGCCGTAATCAGCCGGCCGTCGGCCTTCGACTTTCGGGCTGCTTCCAGGTGTGCCTCGCGCGCCGCCATGCGCCGCTCCAGCGCGTTCTCATCGGAATCGTCGAATGCCTGAACCAAAAATGACATATTCCCGCATAAAACCGAAAACCGGTCCGGAGGCAAGACAGACATGGTCATCTGGAACTGTTGAAAGACGATCCGGGGCTTTATGTGCGGGCCGAGGATGTCCGCTTTCTCAGGACATCAATCGCAGACGGAAGCCGTGTTGAGCGGATGACGATTTTTTTTTCATACAATTCGGTTGGTGGGATGTCGGCCGCGAAAGTTCGGGCGGTTGCGATCATTGGATTAAGTTGAATGCTACTCGGTTAATCGAAAAGTAGCACACGCTTCCAGCGTGTTGACCCTAACGTTGCAAACGTGTTCTGGCAAACGGTATATAAGATGCTTTTTTCCCGTAGGTTTTGAAAATTTTGGGCAATTTTCAAAACCTCACAATAAATGGAGTTTGCCAGAACACT
>SLOW01000197.1 GCA_007132315.1 Opitutales bacterium | reverse complement strand
TTCAAAAAATAATCATCGAAAAGATCGCCGCGATCAAAATCGCGTAGCCAGCAGCGGGAAAACGAAAATTACGTCAATCCCGCCTGTAGCCAGCCCTCGGCAGCGAACGGAGATCTGAAGTCGGGCTAGGATCCATCATTTTTTCAATCCAGCCATTGCTCCAGCTCCCCGCGCGGACCAATCACCCGGCTTGGACCATGGCGGCCAGGACGCCCGTCGTAGCGGATAAGTAATTCTCGGAAATCGGGGTTTTGATGATCAAATTTCGGGTACTCATCAAGTCGCTCTTTTAATTGTGCGAGTATCTCACCATAAAGCGGGTCATCCGCCTTCACCCTTTCGTACTCGTCGCGATCGGTGTGCCCGAAATGGCGATACACAATACCTTTTGGATGATTGTACAGGGAATCGACAACCTCCCACCACAGAAAAGTGTCGGTCCGCAATATCCGCGCTGTCCCGACGTAAGAGAACAGTTCCTGCCGGTAATGGTCCCCGTCACCCCGCAAGAAGGCGCGCTTGGAGCTGTCAAAAGGACACGTGGGAAATCCGGTCAACATGGCGTTTCTTGTTGCACACCAAATTATTGCCTATGTCCGGACTTCCCGCACAATTTTTCTCTCCCCGAATTCCCGATAACCCACGTTGACCGGGTGTCATTCGGATCAGTCCAACATTGGCGTGTTCTCCTACCCCTCCACCCGGCACGGAAGGAGGGCGGCGTCGGTCATGCCGTGAATGATCTTCTTGTCTGCCGGGCAGAACGTCGCGAGAATCCCGCCGAGCACCACGTCCTCGCCCCGGTTGAAGAAATAGGGGCACAGGCGGGTGCGGCCTTCGCGTTCCTCCACCTCGTCGCCCGACACGTAAATCGGATGCCGGGTGCGGAAGGGTTTGCGGTAGCGCTGCACGATGTACGGATTGATCGGGCTGCTCGCGATCGCCTCCTCGATCCCCTCGCTCCATTCCTCGCGCGAACAGTCGCTGCCCAGCAAGACGCTCCGCGCGCCTTCGGCAGTTTCGTGAAAGCCGCTGATTTTGAGAATCAGGTCGCGATCCTTCTGGGATGCCTCGCTGAGCTCCCGCCAGTCGGCCGGCAAACGGCCGCCCACCGTCGGTCCCACAAACACGGCGCCCGGAGGCAACGGCGCCGGATCGATGACCCAGGATTCGGGAATCAAACCGCCCAGCACGCGCCGTCCGCTCCGGCTCAGATTTTCCTTCCAGTATTCCTCCAGCAGGTGATGGTGAAAGAGGGCGAGCGTCAGTTTCTCCTCCTGGAACGTTCGCAACGGCGGAGCGATCGCCACCTCCCGATTTTCCAGCGCTTCGAGAATGAAGTCGATCCCCGGAATATTATCGAGGTCGTACAGCTCGAAAAACCGGTAAACGACGTCGATTTTCTCCGGGTTTCCCTCGACATCGAGGTACAGGGCGCCTCCCAGGGGAATCAACTCCTCCGGGCGCGCGCAGAAGACGCGCTTGCCGGTCTCGCGCAATTCGCGGGCGAGCCAGAGCATTTCGGGCCGGTAGGTGGCGGCTTCCTCGCTGACCACGATGGCGACCAGCGGAGAGGTCGCCCCGGGGGCCAGCCTCGCCAGCGATTCGTAGAAGCCGTGCATCATGAGGTCGCCCCGTCCCACGATTCCGTCGTCCGCTTCTCCGTACAGCCGGTTGAGAAACGCCGTGAGGCCGATCCCGCCGGGCACGGAGTCCATTTCGGTCACGGAAAACCCTTCGGCAGTGACGATGAGGTCGGGCCGAATCACCGGCGGAAACGCTCCGCGCAGGGCCGCGCTCCGGTTCCAGGCGACCACCGATTCCGGTTTCCCCCGCTCGAGGTACTCCGCCACCCAGGGAGCCGTCATCCGGCGGTTGCGCAGGATGTTCCTCCCCTGGACGGATTTCAGGTAGAGATTCTCGAGGGCCTTGTGAAACTCGAGACAAGCCTTGCCGATCTCTTCGATTTCCCGCAATTCGTCACCGGAAATCGAATACGCCAGAGGCGACAGCTTCCAGGTCTTGTTTTCAAAAAGCTCCTGACCCTCGAGCGCGGACGAAATCGACCTGTATTCAAGCGTGGGTGACATAACTTCCGCCTATCCCGAATCAGTTCTCAACCGCGGCCTCCTTGTTCCGCGCCGAGGGACACCCGGCCCTCAGCCAGGCGTGGATAAAATCGTCGATGCCGCCGTCCATGACCTCCTGAACGTTGCCCGTTTCCTTGCCGGTGCGCAGATCCTTCACCATCTGGTAGGGTTGGAAGACGTAACTGCGGATTTGATTTCCCCAGCCCATTTCTCCCTTCTCGCCGTAGAATTTCTCCATCTCCACCCTCTTCTCATCCTGCATTTTTTCGTAAACACGGGATTTCAGGAGACGCATCGCCGTCGCCTTGTTCTTGATCTGCGAGCGTTCGTTCTGGCAGGCCACCACAATCCCGGTGGGCAGGTGGGTGAGGCGCACGGCGGAATCGGTCTTATTGACATGCTGGCCGCCCTTGCCGCTGGAGCGGTAGGTGTCCACCCGGAGGTCGTCGTCCTGAATATCGACCTCGATATCATCGTCGATTTCGGCGATCACATCGACCGCGCAAAATGACGTGTGCCGGCGCTGGTTGGAGTCGAAGGGGCTGATCCGCACCAGCCGGTGGACGCCCCGCTCGGCCTTGGTGTAACCGTAGGCGTTGTCACCGACGATCCGGAAGGTCACCCGGCTGATTCCGGCTTCCTCCCCCTCCTGCAAGTCCTGCACCTCCACCGTGTAACCGACGCGCTCCGCCCAGCGCCCATACATGCGGAAGAGCATCTCGGCCCAGTCGCAGGACTCGGTTCCGCCGGCCCCCGAATGGATGCTCATGATGGCGTTGGCGTGGTCGTGCGGACCGCTGAGAAACGAGGTGATTTCCAGCCGGTCGATCTCCCCGGCCATCGCGGCGACCTGCTCCTCCAGTTCGGTCTCGTACAGCGAACGTTCCTCGTCGCCGGATTCGCCGAGCAGTTCCAGCATGGCTTCGGCGTCGTCGAGCTTCTTCCGAAACGCTACGAGCGGCTCGTAGCTTCGCTTGAGCCGGGTGGATTCGGCGATGGTCTTGCGCGCGCTGTCCGGAGAATCCCAGAAACCCTCCACACCCATTTGGGCCTCGAGCTCCTCGACCTGTTGACGTCGTTTATCGACGTCAAAGGTACCTCCACAGATAACCCGCCCGACGGGCGATTTCCTCGATCTGGGAACGAATTTCCGGTGTGTTCATAACTTCGTAAGAATCGTGTTGTGGAAAACAAAAACGTCCGC
>SLOW01000160.1 GCA_007132315.1 Opitutales bacterium | reverse complement strand
GAAGTCGCCGGCCGCCGCCTGAGGATCGTGCTGCACGGGCTCGGGTACTGTGAGCCGCGGTTTTTCGAGCGACTGAGCGGGTTTCATGAAACGTTGAAAACGTGGCATCTGCCGGGTCTGGAACGTTACCGGCTCGTGCGGGGAATCGACGAAGTCTGGGGGGCGGTCGGCGAGTTGGACGAACTCCGCCACGATTTCAAGTACGCGACCGACGGCGCCGTGGTCAAACTGGACTCGCTGGCCAAACAGGAGGAAGCCGGCAGCACGTCGAAGGCGCCGCGGTGGGCGATCGCCTACAAGTTCTCCGCCGAACAGGCGGAAACCGTGGTCGAGGATATCCTGATCCAGGTCGGCCGGACCGGCGCGCTCACCCCCGTCGCCCGGCTGCGGCCGGTGCGGCTTGCCGGGACAACCGTTTCCCGGGCGACCTTGCACAACGAGGATGAGATCCGGCGCAAGGATGTCCGGGTCGGCGACGCGGTCATCGTCGAAAAAGCGGGCGAAATCATCCCTGCCGTGGTCGAGGTGGTGCTGGAGAAACGTCCGACAGGCAGCGTCCCCTTCGCCTTTCCCGGGAACTGCCCGGCCTGCGGTTCGGAGGCGATTCGCCTGCCGGGGGAAGCCGCCGTGCGCTGTCCCAACCTGAGTTGTCCCGAACAGGTGCGCCGGCGTCTTCGGCATTTTGCTTCGCGGCCTTGCATGGACATCGAAGGACTGGGCGAAGCTGTGGTGGACCAGTTGGTCGAACGCGGTCTGGTGGAAAGGATTCCCGATTTGTACGACTTGAAGGTCGAGCAGTTGGAGTCGTTGGACAAATTCGCCCGAAAATCTTCCGAGAACCTGGTGCAAGCCATCGAGGCGAGCAAGGAGCGGGAGCTCTGGCGGTTGATTCACGGCCTCGGCATCCAGCACATCGGCACGACCGCGTCCAAGGACCTCGCCGCGGCCTTCGGCGACCTGGATCGGATCGCGGCCGCTTCCGAGGAGAACCTGCTCGCGATCGAGGGGATCGGGGAGATCACCGCCCGCAGCATCGCCGCCTACTTTTCGGAGCCCAGGAACCGTAAGATGGTCGAAGCCCTGCAGAAGAAGGGCGTTCGCGTGTGCGAAGCGAACGCACGCGCGCGGGGAGAGGGTGTGTTGACGGGAAAAACTCTGGTCCTGACCGGTACCCTGCCCAATCTGACCCGCCAGCAGGCGACCGAAAAGATCGAGGCGGCCGGCGGCCGGGTCACGAGCTCCGTGAGCAAGAAGACCGATTACGTGCTGGCCGGGGACGAGGCGGGATCGAAGCTCGACAAGGCCGGGAAACTCGGCGTGGCCGTGATCGACGAGGCCGCCTTCCTCGATCTTCTGAGGGGCTAGAATCCCTGCTGTTGCAACTGGCGGCTCAGCTCCTGCTGAAAAGCCTGCAAGTCTTCCTGGCTGGGTTTGTAACCTTCGTCGGCGCCCTCCAGCACCAGGCGCCCCGTTTGGTCGAGCGCCCAGTTGCTGGCCTTGCCGTCGCTGAACGTCACCTTGCCGCTGACCACCGCGCCGGGTTTGGTCACCCGGTCCACCTCAACCGTCACACCATCCTGACCGGCCGGTTCCAGATCGGCGAATTCGGCGGTTTCGGCGCCGCTGTCCGCCGGTTGTTGAGCGGCGGGTTGGGCGTGCAGGTCGTCGTGGGCGGATGGCTTCCGTTTCGCGTCCTTGAGTTCCAGGTCGAGATCATCCACCAGGAAACGCACGTCCAGGTAGGTGAGCGACAGCTCGAACTCCTCGCGGAGGTTTTGCTGGATCTCGGAGAGATCCAGCCCCTCGGAAACCCATTCGGAGACTTTCCGCTTTTGCTCGTCAGTCAGATCCATAATCACCCGGAACGTTGCCAGAAAACCCGCACCTTGGCCAGAGCAAAGCGCGGGTCAGGACCCTTTGGTCAACTGCGCCTTCAGGTACTCGACGTTCGAGCGGACCGAGTCCTCCTGTTCCATACGGTCTTCAACCGATTCGCAGGCGTAGAGCACGGTTCCGTGGTCGCGGCCGCCGAAGGCTTCTCCGATTTGTTTGAGTGTGTTCTTGGTCAACTGTCGCGACAGATACATCGCAATTTGGCGGGGAAAGGCGATGTTGTTGGGCCGCCGCCTGCTCACCATGTCGGACAGGCGCAGGTCGTAGAAATCGACGACCTTTTTCTGGATCATTTCGACGGTGATTTGATTGCGGGCCTCCTCCTGGAGGATGTCTCCCAGGAGTTGTTCGACCGATTCACGGTCCAGGGTTTTCCCGGTCAGTCCGGAATAGCTGGCCACCTTGATCAACGAGCCTTCCAGCCGGCGGATGTTCCGGCTGATGCGTTCGGCGATGAAGGTGAGAATTTCGTCGGCGATGGCGAAGTTCAGAATCTTGGCCTTGTGGCGCAGGATCGCCAGGCGCGTTTCGAAGTCAGGCGCCTGGATGTCCGTCACCAGCCCCCACTGGAAGCGGGAAACCAGGCGGTGTTCCAGGCGTTCGATCTCGTTGGCGGGGCGGTCACTGGTCAGGACGATCTGTTTCTGGGAATCGAAGAGGTCGTTGAAGGTGTGGAAGAACTCTTCCTGGATGCGTTCCTTGCCGCTGAGGAACTGAATGTCGTCAATCAGCAGAATATCGACGTGACGGTACCGCTTCCGGAACCGCATCAGGGTGTTTTCCTGAATGGCGGTGATGAATTCGTTGGTGAATTTTTCCGAGGAAATATAGGCGATGCGGGCCGAGGCGTTCTGCTTCAGAATCTGGTGGCCGACCGCTTGCATCAGGTGGGTCTTGCCCAGACCGGTATCGCCCGAGAGAAACAGGGGGTTATAGGCTTGCGCGGGGGCTTGGCAGACGGCGATGCAGGCGGCATGGGCAAGCTGGTTGTTGGAGCCGACGACGTAATTCTGAAAGGAATTACGCGGGTTCAGCAGACAGGGATTATCGGACCTGCGGTTCACCGTCGAACCCGCGCGGGGCGAGGCGGTCGCCGCCGGCCGTTCTTGCGGCGTTTCGGTCCCGTTGGGGCGGGTGGCGGCGCGCACGGTCGAGCATTGGCGGAAGGCGAGATCGATGGTGCGGCCCGCCTTCAGTTGGAGGCGTTCGGCGATGACCTCGCGATAATTGTCCTGCAGCCAGATGGCCGCGAATTCGTTGGGGGCTCCGAGTATCAGATGGCCTTCGCCCGATTCGACGCAATCGAGGGGCTCGAACCACATTTGAAATATGTCGGGCGGATAGAGTTTGCTGAGCTCCTCTTTAACGTCTCGCCAGAGACTTGGATTAACGGCCGTTTCT
>SLOW01000157.1 GCA_007132315.1 Opitutales bacterium | reverse complement strand
TGAATATGAAATCAACAAACATTGAACTTGGTTGAAGTTTATCCAGCATCTCCCCCAATAGGCTCATGTCTATCAATGGATTCCCGATCTAAGCAGGCCAGGAGTTCGACACAAAGGAGTAACGCCGAAGCGGCGACGCCTTCGTGCATGGATTGGCCTCCGGCGTGTTGGTTGCGGTTGCGAAAGCTGTGGAGGGCGTTGAGCAGGACGTAGGTGTCCTTGCCGACGAAGCGGGCTTTGGATTCGGTGAATGCGTAGTGACTCCCGGTAAGCAACTGAAGGATGGGCAGTTGCTTCGATGGATCGGCCGGGATGGTCCAGTCATCACGATTCATCATCTCTAGGATCGGTCTTGGAAGCGCCCCGGAATTCTCAGTCCAGGAGGTGATGCAATCCTGGGAAATTCGGGGTTCGTCTCCAAACTCCCTTCTCCAGATAACTTGCAGTGCCTGCTGGACCACGTGAGTAAGATCGCTCAGACATAAATCCGGATCCTCAGGAAGCGCTTCAAGACTCCGCCCCACCAGTTTGAAGAGGCGATCGTCAAAACAATTGACTTGGCCCAGGCGAAGTTCCAGCAAGCTGCGGATGTTCTCTCGATACGCGTCCCAATCGCCAAACAGGCGGCTTTGTAGGGAAATGTTCGAGCCCTGCTGATCCAGGCTACGGGCAACCAATCGGCAGGAAGCGGCCAGTTTTTCTCCTTCGGACTTTATTAATCCGTTTTCAAGAAGATCGTTTCGCTCTTCAAACGGGGTTTCCGAAACCGGCAACTTACCTCGCTCAGAGAGTGCCTGCAGCAGCTCCTTGCCCGGCGCAGTGAGATCGTCGAGAAGGGTTCTAATGGTATCCTCGCGCTGTTCGTCACTTCCGCCAGCCGCTCGGTTGATCGACTCGTTGTCCACCGGTCCCGCCGGGAGACCGTTCAAGACGGAGGCCACGAGGGGCGGAATGCCGCCCGTCCAGTTGACCAGTTCGGTCAAACCGCCGCGCGAAAACTTAAGGTCGGAGGCATGGTCGATGAAGACCTGGATATCTTTTTCATCAAGCGCTTTCAAACGCATGACCTCAAAGATCTGCCAAAACTCACTGGTCACGGAGTCGCCGTCACGAATTAGGTCGCCCAATCTTTGGCGGGAAGCGGTCACCAGAACAAGACTCGACTGCATCGCAAGTTCGCGAAGGTTGTCCCAGAGGTTGCGCGAAAACTGACCCTCGCGGAGTGGGCGGTCGAATCCGTCCCACAACATCAAAATCCGCCTTTGCTCGCCGCCGAGAAGGTCGATGAACTCCTTGAGATCCTCGAAGGTGGCACCGTTTCCGGTCAGATAATCGGCGTCGTCCTTTCCCGATGCCCGGAATCCTTCGGCAATCCATTTGCACATTTCCGCGATGAACTCTTCGTCGGTCTGCGGCGTATTGTGTCCGAGATCCCATTCGATAACGCACTCGAAGTCGCTACTGGAGCGCATTTTCTCGGCCACCGCCGCGAGCAAGACGGATTTCCCGAAGAACCTCGGCGCCACCAGGGAAACGTGTTGAGGCGTCCGTTTCAGTAGGTTATCGCAGATACGCTGGAAATCCCGTTCGCGTCCGATACGCGGAACCTGCTTTTCGAAAATGGGGAATCGACTCATTGGCTTGCCTCCTGTTCGGCGAGTGCTTTTGCCTTCATGCCACGGAAATCCTGTTGAGTGTCAAGCCATTGCCCCATGAGCGGAACAGCCAGACGATAGACGCTGCCCCGCTCCTTTCCCGTGAACTCGATCAATTCCAATTCACGCAAAACTTTCAGATCCCGATCCAGCTCCGCCTCGGTGATGTGGATGCCCTCCCGGAGAAGTTGATCCTTGAGGACGCCGAAGGTCAGCCGGTCGGGACCTCGCGAGCCGGTGTGACAAAGGGCAACGATGAATCGCTGCCGCTCGGAATCGGCATGGTCCAGGATGCTCGCGAAATGCTCGTTGTCCTCGATATAGGCCGTCGACGCCTCTTCGACGAGGGTCGTATGGACGGCACGCACATCATGGTATTTCGCCAGGTCGAAAATCCGGTTGCAGACCGATTGAATCAGAAACGGCTGTCGCGCGGTGAGGTGGATAATCCTGTTGATCGCCTCCTCGCTGTAGCGCAGGCGGCCGGCCACGGGTTCAACGACGAGACGGCAGGCGGCGGCTTCGTCCAAAGCACTGACGCCAATTCGATTTCCGAGCCCGTAAAGGGCCGACCAGTATTCGTGCCGCAGGCGCTGCATGCGGCGCGACCCGGTCATAATGGCTGAAAATTCCGGCAGGTTCTGGATCAGGTAGCGGATGTTTTCTGGAATCTGGGGTGAGGTAATTCCGTTTTCGATCCCTTCTTGCAGCTTATCGAACTCGTCGATCATCAGGACCATCTCCAGCTTTCGTTCCCGGAGAATCTCGAGTATCGCGGCAAGGTACTCCTGAAAGTCTTCCCACGCCGAGTCCTCGCCAATTCCTTCCCGGCAGGCATTGGCGATACCGGCGGCCCTGCTTCCCGCTCGCAGCACCGCGCCGTCGGGCAAAGGCAGATCCACGTGCAGCGCCACACAGGCTTTGGCGATGCTTGTGGCGAGCGACCGCCAGACGGCCTCGGTCTTCATGCCTGCCAGTCTGGTGTCCCCGGCCGCCGCCTGCAAACTGCTGTACACCGCGAGCCAGCCGGGAATCCGATCGACGCCTTCCAGGTGCTTCAAGATCGAAGTCTTTCCAGCCTTCCGGTTACCCTCCAGCAGGACCGCGTTGTGACTGCGGACCTGGTCTTTGATCTGCCGGATGGTCGACTCCCGGCCGAAAAAGATGTCCTCCCGGTCCGGTCCCACCGGCTCAGAAACAAAATACGGACTTTGCCCGATATCGTTGACTTCGATCTCTCCTTCATCGCCGTTTGAAATCGCGAAAACTAGCTCCACCCTTCCAGTAAACTTGCTTCCGGCAAGATTGTGCCCCTCCCATTCCAATTCCACGGCATTACGCGCGAATCCTTCCGGCACGTTCGCTTCCACCGTGACTTTTTTCTCTTCGCCTTCGCCGAGGAATACCGGAACCGAGGCAAACGACAGCTCATCGGATCGAATGATGAACGACGCAACGGGAAGCACGCCCGTGTTCCGCAAACAAAAGCTTAGCTCCTGGAGCCTGCCCGGTGTCACGGATTCGGTAACCTGCTCCACCGTAACCGAAATCGTCCCGAGCATCTCTTCCACCGATTGGGTAAGCAGCTCGACGCATTTGCCTGCAAGGTGCTTCGCGCGGTTATCATGGAGAGACTGTCCC
>SLOW01000206.1 GCA_007132315.1 Opitutales bacterium | reverse complement strand
TGGAGCGCAGCGACGTGTTCGAATTCTGTCGCGCCTATGAAGAGAAGATTCGTGCCATCGGAGGAATTGATTTTCAGATTCTCGGCATTGGCCGCACCGGACACATTGGTTTCAATGAACCATCAATAACCGGGAGGCCCTTTATTGGCATTATCCCCATTACCATCCTGGAGGTTCCAGGCCTTACACCGCCGTGCGGGCGGGCGACTGGCGTGCGATTCATTTTTACGAGGATGATCGAATCGAACTCTACAATCTGGTGGAAGACATCGGCGAGAAGAATGACCTGAGTGAAGCGCGCCCTGAAAAGGCAGCCGAAATGCGGGCGATGATTGACGCCCGGCGAAGGGCTGTTGATACTCAGGATCCCAGGCCGAATCCGCTTTATGCGGGGGATTGATGGGGGCACGTAAAGTCGAGATATTTGAGGTTTATGAATATGGGAGATTACAAAACGAAGCCGGCGACGAATTTGAAATGGAGGAAGGCGGGGCTGTTTTTACTGGCTCTTGGATTCAGCGCTCCGCTTTTCGGAAAGACCTTTATGAGTATGGAAGAAGCTTCTGTTTACCCGAGTTTTCCCGTTCAGGGAGAATATGCGGGAACAATTACGCTCCCAGGGGCTGAACCCGTCCATGTAGGTCTTCAGGTGGCGGCTTATGGGGAGAACGAGTTTCGCGCACGGCTATTTTTCGGGGGCTTTCCAGGGGATTTGACGGTTCCTTCCGATGGCGGTGAGGCTTATCAACTACAGGGGGCTTTTGAGGATTACGTCTTGGAATTCGGAGGGGAGGGGACGTTACGTCTTCGTTACGGGCTGAACGGATTTACCGCCTTAGACGAAGGGAATCAAGACCGCGGGCGGTTGAAGCGGGTGTATCGGAAAAGCCCGACCTTGGGTATGGCGCCACCGAGTGAGGCATTAGTTCTTGTCGATGGGACCGGTCTTGAACATTGGAGAGGCAACGCTTCCATGACCGACGACAGGTTGTTGAAACAAGGGGCGATCACCGCAGGAGTTTATGGGGACATCCGTTTGCACCTGGAGGCAAAACTGGCCTTCATGCCGGAAAAACGAAACCAGTCGCGGTCCAACAGCGGCATTTATATTCAGAATCGTTACGAAGTGCAGATCCTCGACTCCTTTGCTTTGGCGCCGGTGTTCAACGGAAATACCTCGCTCTACCGGGTTGCTGCACCTCTTGTGAATGCCACCTACCCACCGTTGACCTGGCAGAGCTACGATGTTTTTTTTCGCGCGCCTCGATTTGATGCGGCGGGTGAAAAGACGGAGAACGCGCGAGTCACCGTTTATTTGAACGGCGCTCTGGTTCAAGATGATGTGGAACTTGAAAACGGAACAGGGCTGGGAGGTCAACGGCAAGAAGTGCCTCGCGGCGAATTACTTCTCCAAAACCATGGCGGCGATCCGATCCGCTTTCGCAACGTCTGGTTGGTGGAGGACGAATATTCGCCTCCGGGTACCCGTTTTATCGATGCGCAGGGAGGTGTCGGAAAAGCCTCCGCTTCCACGACCGCCACTCCTGTTTTCGGTGACGATCTCGCCTTTCTTAAAACCCACACGGATGCCGTGGTCTTGCGCCTGGGCGATGCGGCGATCGCGGTGGTGCCGGAATATCAAGGGAGAGTGATGACCGCAACAGCCTCGGGCGACGACGGCCTCAGTTCCGGTTGGATCAACTACGAACTCGTGGAACAAGGAATTCTTCCGGAAGGCGAAGCAACCGGCTTGGATGCGCACCTGTATGCTTTCGGTGGCGAGGAGCGGATCTGGTTTGGTCCGGAGGGCGGCCAGTATTCGATCTTTTTCGAGCCTGGAGTGCCTTTTGAATTTGAAAATTGGTTTACGCCTGCCGCGATCGATACGGATCCCTGGAAAGTTGTCGATCAATCCGATCATAGTATGACCCTAACGCATTCTTTTAGTTTGATGAATTATTCCAGGACCCGCTTCGACCTGTCGGTAAAGAGGGAAGTTAAGCTCCTGCCTGACTCCGCCATCGAGGCGATCCTTGGGACGGCACTCCCGGAGAGCGCCGCGCGGGTGGCCTACGAAACGGTTAATACCGTGACAAATGAAGGTGACCAGGCTTGGACGCCTGAGGGAGGCCTGCTCTCGATCTGGTTGCTCAGCATGTTCCAGCCCTCCGACAAAACGATTATGTTCATACCTTACGTTGAAGGTGATGAGTCGGATCTTGGACCCGTCGTCAACGATGACTATTTCGGCTCGATTGAAAGCTCCCGTTTGCAGGCGAAAGAAGGGATGATCCTTTTTAGTGGAGATGGCAAAAGCCGCGGCAAGATTGGCGTGTTGCCCGGGCGTTCCAAGGGAATCGCCGGGAGTTACGATCCGGTGGCCGGGCGCTTGACACTCCTCAGCTATGATCCGCCGGCCGACGAGCGCCGCTATGTGAACTCCCAATGGCAATTGCAGGATGATCCATACAGTGGAGACGCCATCAATGCCTACAATGATGGTCCGGTCGGGGAGGATGGCGAACCAATGGGTCCCTTTTATGAACTGGAATCATCTTCTCCGGCTCTTGCCCTGGCTCCCGGGGAGTCAGCCATTCACGTGCAGCGAATTCTTCACATCTATGCGGATGAGGTTGCTCTGGACCGGATCTTCCGCGAACTGACGGGAAAACCGCTAACCGCTGTGAACCTGAAGAGGGAGTAAATAAATTCAGAAAGCCAGCTTGGCCCGAGGCTAATCGGATAACAGCTCGTCGAGTAAGCTCGATGTTACTAATTAACGAAAAACCGACGAAAAGAAAATCCATGAAATTAATACGCTGCGCAATTCCACTTCTAATGACTCTTTCGGGTGCCCTTTGGGGCGACGTAAAAGAGCAAACCGAGTCCACACCGCCGAACTTCATCATCGTCTTTACCGATGACCAAGGTTACGGAGATGTCGGTTGCTTTGGCGCTACGGACATTGCTACACCGCAGATTGATCGCATGGCCGAGGAGGGTATCAAGCTCACCAACTTCTATGCCCAGCCGGTATGCGGGCCATCCCGGGCGGCCCTGTTGACTGGCTCCTATCCAATCCGCATCGCTGAGCCAAATAATCAAAAGCGTGGCCATCCCGTGCTTCATCCTCAGGAAGTGACCTTCCCGGGCCTGCTTCGCGATGCTGGTTACGCCACGGGCATGGTCGGGAAATGGCACCTGAGTGGTGGCTATAACCGCGGTGGGTATGATCCTCGGCTGATGCCTAACCACCACGGGTTCGAATATTTTTACGGCACGCCATTGCATAATGGCTT
>SLOW01000120.1 GCA_007132315.1 Opitutales bacterium | reverse complement strand
CGGTGCCGCCGGCACGATCGCCAAATCCATGTCGGCTTACGATATGAAATTCAGCGACGAGATTTACGGCCGGAGCGCACGCTACGTTTCGCGTGATCGACTGATGACCATGCTTTCCCACGAATACAGGTTGCTGCTCGAACGGCTGGAAGAGTCACGCGGAAGCCAAACGGCCTTTTTCGCCTTTGCCGACACCGTGGTCGCCACCAGCTACCGCAACGAGTCTCCGGGCTACGGCTGGATGGGGCTTCGGTTTCAATTTCAGCCCGGCGGAAAGCCAAACGACATCATTCTGCACGTTCATCTGCTCGACAAGGAGAACGTGGATCAGCAGCAGGGGCTGGGGATTATCGGAGTGAATCTGATCTACGGCGCCTTCTATTACCGCGACAACCCCACATCCCTGATCCAGTCGCTGGCCGACAATATCCGCGGCGACCGCTTCGAGATCGACATGATCAAATTTTCCGGCCCCGACTTCCGGGACGCCGACAATCGGCTCATGAGCCTGCAACTGGTACAGCAGGGGTTGACCAACGCCGTCATGTTCGGGCGCGACGGCGATGTGCTCCAGCCTTCCGAGATTCTCTATAAGAAAGCGGTCTTCGTCCAGCGTGGCAGTTTTCGCCCGGTCACGAAAGTCAACGTGGACATGATCAAATGCGGCCTGCGGCAGTTCACCGAAGACCCGCGGGTCGCCGGCCAGGATCATGTCGCGCTCACGGAGCTCACCATCAACAATCTGCTCTCCGAAGGGGAGGTGGACCACCAGGATTTTCTGGCACGTGTCGATATTCTGAGTTTTCTGGGTTATCCGGTCCTGATATCCAATTATCCGGAATATTTTCGGCTCGCCTCCTATTTTCGCCGCTACACCAAATCCATGGTCGGTATCGTGATGGGGATCAACAATCTCATCGAAGTTTTTGACGAAAAATACTACGAGAATCTCGAAGGCGGAATCCTCGAATCGTTCGGGCGCCTATTCAAGAATACGGTTCGACTTTACGTTTACCCGATGCGGAGGGACGGGTTGCGGCATTACGGCGACCGCATCAGCCGTCCGCCGGAAATCGGCGAAGAACCCGATCCGGACGACCAGGTGATCTCAACCGATAACCTTCACGTCGCCGACAAACTCCGTTTCCTCTACCGGCATCTCCTGGAAAATGAGTACCTGCAGCCGATAACCGGTTACGACGAAAAGCTGATGGGGATTTTCTCGCGCGACGCGCTGAAACTCCTGCAGGATAGCGACAAACGCTGGGAGGAAATGGTCCCGGCCGAGGTGGCCGCCATGATCAAGGAGCGTTCCCTATTCGGATTCAAGAGCAAACGCCGCAAGCTCAGCACATCCTGAGGCAACGTCGAAAGCAGTCCGGGAACGCGGTCAATCCGCCGGACTCAGAACGGACGGCGCTTGCGACTCGAAGGAATCCCCCGTCCGCTCCGCCATCGACGGCCCCGCCAAGCGATTCAGCAAGCCGGCCGCCGCCAACACGAGTATTAGCGCCAACAGAGCGACGACGTTCTTTGCCTGCGATTTCTTGCTCATCGAATGAAACGTAACGTGCTCCTCCCTGAAACGCTTGTCCAATCAAATCTCTGCAAAGAATTATAAATTTACGGCAACGGCGAAAACGAGGAAAGCGACAATCAAAGCCACCAGGATAACGATAAAAGTTACCGGGATCTTCTCTTGCTCTTTTTTCTTGCGCGAGGAACGTCGGGTTTTCGGTTTCATGATTGATTGATTCGACAAAAAGGATGCCCAGGGCGGGACTCGAACCCACACATCTTGCGATACCAGATCCTAAATCTGGCGTGTCTGCCAATTCCACCACCTGGGCCGGCGACTGACTGAAAAGAAAAGGACTTCAGCAGCCCGAAGCAAACCATTTTCAGCAGGTACGGCCACATCGACAAGACATCAAGGAGTCGTTCGCTCGCGGTTCAGGTAAACCTTGCAGGCGCTTTTCATTCGGCTCCTGATTCCTGGCGCTTTCGGCGTGGAGGATGAGATTCTCCCTTTTCTCCGCTTCGGAAAGCGTCTCGAAAAAGGTCACGATTTCCGCCAGATTCCCCGGATAATCTCCCGACTCGACGTTCCCATTCCGCGTGTTCATATCGATCCCGTATCATCGTCCCGTTGGCGAGTCTCTTCAATCACCGGTTTCGATCGGCGCCCGGACCATGTTGCCCCATTCGGTCCACGAGCCGTCGTAATTGCGAACATGCCGATAACCCAGGAGATAGGTCAGGACAAACCAGGTGTGACTGGAACGTTCGCCGATTCGACAATAACAAACGATGTTGTCATCGGATGACAAACCGCAACCCTCCACATAGATACTCTTCAGCTCGTCAACGGGCTTGAACGTCGAATCCTCATTCGCAGCCATTTTCCAAGGAATATTCGCCGCCCCGGGAACGTGGCCTCCGCGCAACACCCCCTCCTGCGGGTACTCCGGCATGTGGGTCACTTCACCCCTGAATTCCGCCGGCGACCGAACATCGATCAACGGAGCACTGGACTGACTCTGCTGGAGCGTTTCTTCGAAAAACGCCCGGATGACATCGTCCATTCGCTTCGGGGGAATAGGATACTCAACCGGCTCGAAAACGGGCTTTTCCTTGATGAGGGTCCTCCCTTCGGCAACCCATTTGTCCCGGCCGCCATCCATGATTCTGACATGCTCATGTCCGAACAGGCGAAAGACCCACAAAGCATAACAGGCCCACCAGTTCGCCTTGTCACCGTAAAACACGCAGACCGTTTCCCGGGTTATTCCGTTCCGTTCGCACAACCGGGCAAAATCTTCTGGCGATACATAATCGCGAATCTTCGGATCCTGGAGATCGGCCCGCCAATCGATGTGCGTCGCCCGCGGTATATGTCCCGTGTCATACAGAAGCACATCCTCATTGCTCTCAATGATCCGCACCTCCGAATCATCGATGTGCTCTTCGACCCACTGCGTGTCAACCAGCGCATCCGGATGCGCGTATTGAGAAAATTTCTCATCCATGATCGCAACTTGGCACAGCCACCAGGCCGACTCAAGCCGGAGTTGCTCCCAAGCCAGGTCGGCCCGACAGAATAGGCCCGGCTCACATACATCTCGGGCTGATGCCCTTCGCCGACTGTTTCCCGACGCCAAAACCGGCCTGCCTCCCACGGTACCGCACCCGATGCTTGGGCATTTCCTGGCACACCGGCTGGCATCGGTCACGCTCAGTTCCGAAGCCCGGAGGCAATACTCCGTTTCTCTTCGCGACGCCTTTGCGCAATCAAAATGGTCAT
>SLOW01000212.1 GCA_007132315.1 Opitutales bacterium | reverse complement strand
TCGGTGACGATGCTGACCGCGTCCTCGGCCCGAATCCGGAGCACGAGGCGACCGTCTTTCACTTCCTTATCAATCACCTCCAGTTCGGGGGCCGTGTTGTCGAGTACGAAGGCTTCGCTGGTCCGCAAGGCGCTGCGGGCGGTGCCCGGGGGATTCGACAGGTGATCGCTGGCGGTCACCTTGGCGCGGTAGCGACCTTCCTCAAACCCGCGCGTGTTGAAGGAAAAGAAATTCTCCCGCAGGTCCTCGGCCAGCGTGGTCCAGTACTCTTCATCTTCCGCCCGAATTTGTAGCGTAAAGCTCAACCGGTCGTCGTTCGGGTCGGAAGCCTGCCAGGCGATTGTGGCCAGACCGGGGCGTTCGTGTACCCGGAGCTGCCCGCTTCGTTCCTGCCGGTTGGTCGACCGGGCCGCCCGGTTGTTCGCGAACAGTTGCTCCAGGTCGATGCTCGGGGTCTGCGGAGACCCCGGCACCCGCTCCAGGGCGACTTCGGCCGGGACGAGTTTGACCGCCGAAATGACCGGAGCGGCGTTGGCCTTTCGGTAAAACAGGCGCGTCTGTTTGACTCGGGGCCGATCCTCCGCGTCTTCACGATCTCGATTGCCTTCCAGCTCGATCCGGTACTGGAAATAGCGGGCGGCAGGGCTCTCGATGGAGAACGGAGACACCGGACTGACAAACTCGCTCCATTCGCTCCAGCTGCGCTCGGGTGTTTCGGTGTTTCCGCTGCGCGTGGCCACGCCGATCCGACCGCCACTTCCCTCAAAATGAAAATGCCCCCACCGGGACACCTGCTCCAGGTCGAGGACCTTGGAGGTGTATTGCCCGCGCGAGGCGACGGTGAAATCCAATTCGTAAACATGGGCGGGATTGCTGGTGAAGGCGTGGGCCTTTCTCCCTCCGTCCGGCGATGGTACGATGGCGGACACTTCACCGCCGTACTCCAATCGCTGGAGGAGTTCCCAGTCATCCGGTCCCTCGATGGAAAAGATCCGGCCCTGCGCCCCCGTGCCGGCCAGCAACGTTCCGTCGGGCATCAACGCCAGCGAATGGATGGCGTGCTCCGGCAAGGTCCAGTAGGTCTCGAAAAAGCCTTCGGAATCGACCCGGTAAACCGTGCTCACCCGCTCCGCGGCCGAGCGCTGTTGCGCGCGCTGCCGATTGTTCCCCTCTTCGTTCTCGGAGTCTCCCGCCCCGAGAATAGCGGAGACCACGTTGGCAATATTGCCTGTGGGCCGTGCGGGAGCCGACGCTCCGGCGCCCTCCCCCGCGAAGGTGGCCACGAACAGGGTTCCGTCCTCGGTCACCAGCACCCGGCGAACCTCGCGGTCGCCCGTGTTCAAGAGCGCGAACGGCGTGCCGTCATCGTCGAATCGATACAAAAATCCGCCGGTACTCGTCCCGGCCAGCAGTCGCCCCTCGGTATCGCGGGCGAGGGTGGAAATATGCGTTTCATCGGTCTCGAAAAACACCCCCACGGCGTCCCCGGCGCTGTGACCCGCATCCAGGCGATAAACGCGTCCCCGGGCGCCGGTGGCGACGAACATGTCGCCGTCCTCGCCGAAGACGATGTCCCAAATGTAGTTCTCCTCCGGATCGAAATAAACCTCGGGTTCCGCATCCTCGTCCGTGGAAATTCGATACACATTGCCCTCCGGCGATGTCCCCACAAACAGCACACCGTCATCATCGATCGCCAGGGCGCGCGACAGCACCTGGTCGGGTTCGAACACAAGGCGCGTCTCGCCCTCGCCGGATACCCGGTACACTTTTCCCTTGTTTCCAGTGCCGACGTAAAAACCGCCGTTTCCGTCCGGCACCGCCGTCCAGACAATGGGTTCATCCAACCCGGCGATGTGTTTCGCCTCCGGTGCGAGCAACAACGCTCCGGTGCTGCTGAGAGCGACGTTCTCGAAGTCGCCCTCGATAAAATCCTCCACCCCTTCGTGCGTCAGCGATTCCGTGTGCGTCGCGGAAGCGGTGGCTGCGAGGCCGGAAAACAACAGGCACCCGAAGGCCGTGCGCATTGTCGGGAGCCCCGTGAGGCGTGCGATCAGGGAAGTGAATTCGGTCATAATCAATTCTTCAAAGAAAAGGTATTGCGGTAGCTGCCACGAAATTCCCCGTCCACAGTGATCCGCTTCTCCCACAGGGTGCGGGTCGCGGTCCGACGCGTCGCGGTTTCGGTCCCGCGGGAGCCGTAAAGCGAACCCACCGACGGCGGCAGATCGGGCAGGTACTGACCTTCGACGGCCAGGCCCGGCGCCGCCTCGAGCACCTTGATGGTGATATCCCGATACGAGTAGTGGTCGCGCAGGCGCTCGAGCAACTGCGCCAGATCCCGCGGCGCGGCGGAACGGCGTTCGGCGACGCCGCGCGCGGCGGGGGCGTCACCGACGAACAACGTGAACTCGCCGTTGCGCGCCGTTTCGGGAATCGGGACGCGCACGCGTTCGGTGGTTGTTTCGCCCCGGTAGTTTCTCAACTGCAACAGGACCTCCGCGTCGTCGCCGGGACGAAACCGGGTGCGGTCCAGTCGAACGCCGTCGAGCTGAGTCAGGAGCCGGTCGGTGCGGGTCGAAATGTCCACTTCGATGCTCGTCACTCTCGGAAAACCGAACGGGTTTCCCGCCAACTGGTCGTAAAAAAAGAGGTGATCGGTGGCGAGAATCAGCGGGGCCGTCGCACCGGCGGCGGCGTCCCGGATCACCAGCGGTTCCTTCCCTTCCACATGCCAGCGGGTTTCGACGAACAGGGTCTCCTCCGCGCCCGCCCGCTTGGCGTCGAGCAGCGATTCCATCAACGCGACCGCCGAAAGCATCGGCGTGAGATACTGGTCCTCGAACATCTCACCCCGGAAAACCTCTTCCTCACCGCCCGGACGTCCGCTTACCCGCACCTCCAGCGTCGTGACCGGCGCCGACCGGCCCAGCGTGCCGGCGATGGCGCTCACGCGGTCCTGGTGGATCGTTCCCACCACCGGACCCGGATTGGAGAGTTTGAACGAACTGACGACCGACTGGA
The DNA here is from genome assembly GCA_007132315.1 of Opitutales bacterium. Taxonomy (GTDB): domain Bacteria; phylum Verrucomicrobiota; class Verrucomicrobiia; order Opitutales; family T3Sed10-336; genus SLOW01. The sequence goes on along the minus strand of SLOW01000212.1, from coordinate 292 downwards.
CCACGGTCATCACCTCGGCGGGAGCCATGGGGATGGCGACCTCGCCTTCGCCGAAAAACGAGTGTCCGAAAGCCAGGATGTGATCCCCGTCGCGATGGGTCACGGTGCCCGTCCCGGCGACGGTGAAATCACCCGTCATGAGCAACCCGGCGACGGCGGACCCCGGCCGCAGTTCCGGGTCCATGTCCTCGCGGGCGCGACCGACCGGCGCCGATTCCATGGTGACGCCGCGGCGGCGAAACTCGTGATCGAAAGCGGCCAGCGCGGTCGGGGAGACTCCCGAAACAAAGAG
>SLOW01000163.1 GCA_007132315.1 Opitutales bacterium | reverse complement strand
TCGCCGTCGAGGGGCCATGGGACCCTCCATCCGGAATCGGAACGGGCGAATGGCTGGAGAAAAGGGCTGACGCCTGTTGGGACGAATCCGATGAATGTGGCATTGATATATCCGGAATTTCCGGCGACCTACTGGAGTTTTAAGCACGCGATTCGTTTTCTGGGGAAGCGTTCCGCATTTCCTCCGTTGGGATTGTTGACGGTTGCGGCCATGCTGCCGGACGATTGGAATCCGCGCTTGATCGACCTGAACGTGCGGCGATTGCGACGAAGCGATCTCCAGTGGGCGGATCTTGTTTTCGTCGGAGGCATGGTCGTTCAACAGAAGTCGGCGAAACAGGTGGTCGCCCGGGCGAAAGCCGCGGGAATACCGGTCGTGGGCGGCGGACCGCTGTTCACGTGTGAACCGGAGTCGTTTCCGGAGGTGGATCATCTGGTGTTGAACGAAGCGGAGATCACGTTGCCGCGTTTTCTGGCCGATTGGAAGGCAGGGGTCCCGCGGTCGCTTTACGCGTGTCGCGAGTTTCCCGCTTTGACTCAAACGCCCGTGCCGCGATGGGATCTGATCCGAATGAAGGACTATTCCTCGATGAGCCTTCAGTTTTCGCGCGGCTGCCCTTTCGACTGCGACTTTTGCAACGTAACCGCGCTTTTCGGTCACCGGCCGCGTGTGAAAAGCGGGACCCAGGTGTTGGCCGAGCTGGACGCCATTTACGACGCCGGCTGGCGCGGGTCGGTGTTTTTTGTGGACGACAATTTGATTGGCAACAAACGCCACCTGCGAAACGAGCTGCTCCCGGCCTTGGAGTCTTGGCAATCGAGAAAAGGTGGGATTCCGTTCTATACGGAGGCGTCGATCAACCTGGCCGATGATCCGGAGCTGATGGAGTCGATGGTGCGGGCGGGTTTCGACACCGTGTTTGTCGGAATCGAAACCCCGAGCGCCGAAGGCCTGGCTGAGTGCAACAAGGGTCAGAACCGGAACCGCGACCTGCTGTCCTGCGTTCGCACGATCCAGCGAGCGGGTCTTCAGGTTCAGGGCGGATTTATCGTGGGGTTCGACAGTGACGGTCCGGACATCTTCCAGCGCCAGATCGATTTTATTCAACAGAGCGGTATCGTGATGGCGATGGTCGGTCTTTTGCAGGCGCCGGTGGGCACCCGCCTGTATGAACGTATGCGTCTCGAAAACCGTCTGCGGGGCTTTTCGGGGGGCGACAAAACCGGCCTGTGTACCAATATCGTTCCGAGAATGAACCTCAATGCATTGCAGGATGGCTACCGCCGGATTTTCGAGAATATTTATCTGCCAAAACCCTATTACGATCGGGTCAGACGATTTCTTCGCGAATACCGCCAGCCGCTGGTTCGCCAGCCTTTGCAGCTCGCTCATTTGAAAGCGTTCGTTCGATCTGTGCTCTGGTTGGGCATACTCGGGCGGGAACGGTTTCAATACTGGCGTTTGCTGGGGTGGACGTTCTTCCGCCGCCGGGAGCTGTTTTCCACCGCCGTCACCCTGGCGATTCTGGGGTTCCATTTTCGGAAGGTTTACGAATCGCAACTCAGTCGAGGCTCACTGGAGCCGGAAGAGTGAATCCAGGGTTGGACGGCTGACATCGGCCGCCTCGCGAAGTCCCTGGTGCGGCGTAAAGCACGCTGCCGTTGAGTCACGGCTGCGCGTGGATCGGTGCTTCGTTGACAATTCGAATGGCAACGGATCGAATACGCGAAAATCGCCGTCGATCGGTTCGGCTCGGAGTTGAGCCGTGTTTTTTCGACACTCTCCCAGCACATTCACCGAGCGCACCAGCTTTGCCGTTTTATGCCTGGCACTACACAACATCCCGCAATATCCTTTAGTTTTACGGTCCGCGTTTCCTATCCGAATACGGTCGGTCACCTGGCGAAGATCACTCAGTGCATCAGCGAGGCGGGCGGCGATCTCGGCGCCATTGATATGATCGCGTCGGACCGCAAGCGCATGACCCGCGACTTCACCGTGCAGGCGCGCGACGAGGAACACGTTCAGTCGATCCTCGAGGCGTTGCGGAAAATCGAGGGGAATGAGATCATGCATTTTTCCGACCAGGTTTTTCTCCTGCACCTGGGCGGGAAGATATCCATCCACAACAAAGTGCCGATCACGACGCGGGAGGTGCTTTCCATGGCCTACACGCCGGGTGTGGCCCGCGTTTGCCGCGCCGTGGCGGACGACGCGGAGAACGCCCACCGCCTCACCATCAAAGGCAACTCCGTGGCGGTGGTGACCGACGGCACCGCCGTCCTCGGCCTCGGAGACATCGGCCCGGCCGCGGCGATGCCGGTCATGGAAGGAAAGGCGATGTTGTTCAAGGAATTCGCCGGAATCGACGCGTATCCGATCTGTCTAGACACGAAGGACACTACCGAAATCATTGATACCGTGGCCCGCCTGGCGCCCGGATTCGGCGGTATCAATCTGGAGGATATTTCGGCGCCCCGTTGTTTCGAAATCGAGGAAGTCCTCAAAAAGCGCCTGGATATACCGGTATTTCATGACGACCAACACGGAACCGCCGTTGTGGTGTTGGCGGCTCTGCTGAACGCCGTGAAGATTACCGGCCGCAGCCTGGAGGAACTCCGCATCCTCGTCCTCGGGGCCGGTGCGGCCGGCGTCGCGATCACCAGGATCCTCCTCTCGGCGGGTGTGGAGAATTTGGTCGTTGCCGATCGCCGGGGCGCCCTCCACCGCGATTGCGACGACCAGCCGGATTCCAGCAAACGCTGGCTGGCCGAGAACACCAACCCGGAAGGGGTCAAGGGATCGATCGAAGTAGCGGCGGAGGGGATGGACGTGTTTATTGGCGTTTCGGGGCCGGGGGTGTTTTCGGAGGAAGCTCTGAAGAGAATGGCGAAGGATCCCGTGGTCTTCGCTTTGGCGAATCCGGACCCGGAAATTTCCCCGGAAGCGGCGGCCGGGCACGCGGCGATTATCGCCACCGGCCGCAGCGACTATCCCAACCAGATCAACAACGTCCTGGCGTTTCCCGGAATCTTTCGCGGAGCCCTGGATGCGCGCGCCAGCGAAATCACGGAATCGATGAAGATCGCCGCCGCCCAGGCGATCGCGGATTCGATTCCGGTGGGGGCCCTCAATCCCGAATTCGTCGTTCCGAGCGTTTTCGATCGCAATGTCGTCAAGAACGTGGCCGCCGCGGTTTCCACCGCCGCGGCCGAGAGCGGGGTCGCCCGGCGTCAACCCAAAGCGAAGGGCGATAATATCGATCCTCTCGAACCGGCGCCATCCACCTAGACTGAATGCCAACCGATTCCACGTTTGGTAAGACCGAATCGGGATCGCGATTCCGGTTTCCGGAGGGCGGCGCTCCCGCGCCGCCGCCGGGCGAAGCGTGTTCCTTTTTTCGGCTTAACCGTGCCATTCAGCTTGCGGCTGATTTCGACTGTCCGCCACAGTGAAACCGCTGCGCCGCAGAGAATCCCAATCGTCGATGTCGTCTTTCTCCTCGAGCAGGGTCGCTATCAAACCGGCGAATTCGGCTTGCTGGAGCGAACGTTCGAGCACCTCGGGCGTGCTCCAGGGAATGCCTTGAAAAAGCGCCGGTTCAAAAAGTTTCAGGGCGAGAAGGTAATAGCCCCCATCCCGGGTGGGACCGAAGGCGACGTCGTTGCCGTGGGTCAACGCCGCCAACCCGCTGTAAAACGTCTCTTCGTCGAGAGTCGGGCAGTCCGCGCCGATCAGAAAGACCTGACCGCTGCGCCGACGAAATGCCGATGCGGCTGCGGCGGCGAGACGCGCGCCCAGGTTGCCGTCGGCCTGCGGCACGTACCGATCGGCGCCCACGATCCACGATTGGATCGAGGCCTCGGCCTTGGGCGGCGTGAAGTGGATTTCAAGGGGCCAGCCGGCGGGAAGTGCTTTGATTTGCCGGTGGACGAGGGCCTTATAAACGGCGCAGGCCCGGACGTCGCCCAAGGTTCGAGCGAGCCGGGTTTTCACGTACCCCGGTATCGGAGCTTTCAAGAACAGTTGAATGATGGGAACGGACATGGGCCTACGGCAAGGGACGCCGCTTCAGGACGGAATGCCGGTGCGGTGGTTGTCTGATCGGTTGTGTCGCGGTCACCCCTATACGAGGTTTCGGAAAGGAAATTATTCCGGTCGGAAGAGCCGGTTTGGATTCAGTTGCGGAAGCCGCATTGGTTGGCATAGGTTCTCGTGATTATGTCGGACGGAAAAATGTTACTGATTACGGGAGCCAGCACGGGGATCGGCGCGGAAACGGCGCGAATGCTGGCGGCGGGAAATGATATCGTCGTGCATTACAACGCGTCGGCCGATGCGGCCGAGGCGGTGGCTCGCGATGTGACGGAGCGGGGTGGGCGCCCGCATCTCTGCCGGGCGGATCTCTCGGGAGAAGCGGGATGCGAGGCGTTGCACGCTTTCGTGGCGGAACGTTTCGAGCGGTTGGATGTTCTGGTCAACAACGCCGGCGGATTGATCCGCCGCAAGCCGGTCCGCGAATTCGATCGGGGGCTGATGGAGGAAACGTTCGCTTTGAATGTTTTCTCCGCGATGACGGTGACGTCGCGCTGCGTGCCCCTCCTCGAAAAGGGACGGGATCCTTCGATTGTGAACCTTTCCTCCATCGCCATGCGTCACGGCGCTCCGGGCGCCACCATTTACGGCGCCAGCAAGGCGGCGCTCGATTCGCTCACGCGAGGGCTGGCCAAGGAGCTCGCCCCGAAGATCCGGGTCAACGCCGTGGCGCCCGGGGTCATCGAAACGCCCTTTCACGAAAAGGTGACCAGTCCGGAAAAGATGGAAGAGTTTCGCCGCGCCACACCGCTGGGCCGCAACGGCCGGGCGGCCGACGTGGCCCGGGCGATTGTATTCCTCGTTGAGGACAGCTTTGTGACGGGCGAAACGATCGACGTCAACGGCGGTTTGTTCATGCGTTGACGGCGGGTTAACGTCGAATTCACGAAAGGAGCATGATGGCGAGACGAACCATCGGAACGTTGCCGAACAGGCGTCTGGGTTGCGGTCGGTCCGACTCATCCGGTTTGTCCTCTTCAGCCAATCGGACTTCGAAGTCCACGAACGCCAACTGGACGCGGATTCGGAGTCTGTCGGCGAAGCCCGACAGACTCCCAGGCGTTTCGGAAACCCATCGCCATTCCCCTGGAGGACCATGCGCTTGCGTGAGACACAGTTGCTTCCGCATGGCCGCATGCGTTCCGGACTGAAGCGGTGATCCGTTTTCTTTGCAACGGCTGTCACCGGGGCCACATTTTACGACGGAGGTATGATTCGGTTGGACCGCACTGAAGTTTCCCGCCGGGCAGGGGATTGACCCGGTCCGGCGAACGGTCAGAATGGATCCTGCCGGATCGGGGTCGAAGCGGCGTCGCGAAACGTTCTGATATGCATCGGTTGCTCAAGTTTATTGTTTGGATGGTGGTTGCCGCCATCGCGTTGCTGACGTTGGTGGTGGGGGTGTTGTTCCTGCCGTCGGTGCAAAAGGCGTTGCTGGTGCGGGCTCTTTCCGGACCGGATACCGCGGTGAGTGTCGAAGAGGTGCGGGTTCGTCCGGGAACGGCTACGTTGAGGGGATTTCAACTGGAAACGTCGGAAGCTCGGGTGGAGGTCGGGGATTTCGGGTCGCGGTTTCGGCTGGGCCCGCTGCTGTGGGAGCGGACGGTGGATGTGGTGTCACTGACGGTGACCGATCTTGGCATCGAAACCGAAACACCGGAGGATCCTCCGGAGGTGGATCCATGGGAGGTCTTCGACGGCGTCCTCCCGGATGTTCCCGTGGATTTCCGCGTCGAATTGGCCGAGGTGAGCGGACGTTTGCGCGCGGGTGACGGCCCCGTGGTGGTTTTCGCCGCCGAAGCCCGAAGCCTGGATTCCCGGAGCGAGGGAGGGTGGTTGTCGGTGCGCTGTGAGGTGGACGATCCGGTCTTGCCCGGGGAGAAGCCTTGGGTGGCCGACATCGAACTCCGCCCGGCTTTCGACGCCGAGGGTGTGTTTCACGCACTGGAGGCCGAGCTCGACCTTGGGTCGGACGGAGAACGGGATCCGTTGGTGCGATCCCGTTTTCAGGCACGACGGATCGAACAGGGTGAAACGTATGAGATTGAGATGAGCTCGCCGGCGGGCGGTCATCCGGACAAGGTCTTGCTGAGGGCGGACGGAGAGTGGTTTCGGGCCGATCATCGTATCGGCGGGCGAGCGATCGTCGATGTGGAAGAGGTGAATCTTCCGGATTTTCCCGGAGGGGAGGACCTGCCCGGTTTTTCATTCGAGGCGGAGAATGCGTTTTCGATCAACCGTTCCGGAGACCTGACGTTGACGGCTGAAAGCCAAATCCGGGTTCACGATTTGGCGGCGCGTTTCGGACTCCCGGAGGCGCTGGACGAACTTTTCGTGATCGGATCGCTCGATCTCGCTCGCGCCGGGAAGCGACTGGATATCAATGCCCTCGATATCGATGTGGCTGAGCGAACGGGTGCCGATCTCGCGCGTGCTTACCTGGCTTCGGCGTTGCAATTTGATCTGGATCGGGGGGAGAACGGGTTTTTCCCGGAGTTTGAAGAACCGGTGCTGTTGGTCGATTTGCCCGGCATTCCGTCCGAACTCATCGAACCCTTCCTGGGTGATCTTGGGGTTTCGTCCGATCCCTTGACAGCCGGTTTCGAGCTCTACGCGCGTGGTGGGCGCCTGGAGTTGGAGACACCGGAGCCCTTGTCCCTCCGCGATGTGGTCCTGACCGATCCGGTTGGAACGTTGCTGCTTGAAAGTGACCTGACGTTGCGGCCGTCGGGATATCTCTCGCCTTCGGATTTTGGTTTCCGGCTCGCGGGCGAAGGGGCGGTGACACCGGTCGAAGCGTTTGATTTGGAATTCGATGTTTCGGGAGATCTGCCATTGGCGGAGTCCACCGCACGTTTCCGGTTGCACGCCGACGGTATCGGCGGGAACGAGATGGTGGCCGGCGGAGAGATCGCGGGATCGGTGGTGACCTCTCATTCAAACGGGGGATTCGTTCCCGGGGAAATTCGGTTTTCCATTGAGTCCTCGGCGCGACCGGCGCACGGATCCCCGGTCCGCTTTCCCGCACGGGTGGATCTGGATGGCGAATTGAGCCGTGAGGAGGCGGCGTGGCCGGATTGGATCCGGGCTCTGGAGGTATCGGTGTTCGGCGATCGCGAAAGCGTGCTGGCTCGGCTGCGTCTGGAACAACCGATTCGGATCGACGCGGGCGATCCTTTTCTCAACGGCCTGCCGCACGGGGCGTTGCTGACGCTGGAATCGGAGAGTATTCGACTCGGCGACTGGGTGAGCGATGATATGGGCGAGCTGTTTCACGGTGGTGATTTGCGGGGAGGTCTGCGTTTACGCCGCGACGAAGAAGGCCTGCGTCTCGACCCGCTGGACGATTTTATAGAAGTCGCGGATATTCGGTCCGCGGCGTGGGGGAACGGAGCGGGCTTGCCGGCTCGCTTGCGTTTCGTGCCGCGCTTCCGGTTTTCCGATGGGGCATGGGGCGTCCGTATCGAGGATTTCGAGACGAGTGTTGACGACAGGGTGTTGGTGCGGGCGTCGATGGAGGCGGATTGGACCCCGGCCGCCTTGGCGAACGGAGCCGAACAACTGACCGGCGGAATTGCGGCGCGCGGCGACCTCGCCGCGTGGCGAGAGGTCCCAGGGGTCGCCTGGCCGCCGGATCTGGAAGCCGGCGAATTTGACTTCGCGACTGACCTGTACGGTGAGCTTGAGGAATTGTCGATTTCCTGGGACGGACAACTCGTGGTGCCCGAGATGCGCTCGCGATCGACGGGCCGGGAATATGCGGCGTCCACTGAGTTCTCCGGAACCGCGACCGCCTCCGGAATAATCGGCCGTTTGGTTGCGGTGGTCGGCGATGGCGAGCTGGAGCAACAAGCCGAGCTGACGGCCGATGCGGTGTTCGACTCCGAGAACGGGACACCTTTGGTGCGGCTGCGGGGGGACAGTGAATTTATCGATCTCCTCCAATTGCAGGACCTGGCCGAGCTGTTCGCGTTTCCGCAACCGGCCGACCCCGAACCGGCCGAGCCGGGGGAATGGAACGGTTTGTTGCCTGTTGGACTGGAACTTGTGTTGAGTGTCGAGCGGATGCGGGTTTTGCCGGAGTTCGAGGTGTACGAGCTGCGGATCGATGTGATCGGGGACGAAGATGTCGTCGATCTCCGGCAGGCGCGACTCGCCTGGCCGGACGAAGGGTCTCTCGAAGCCACCGGATTTTTCTCGGCAAACCGTGAAGCATTCATGCTGACTGCGGCGGGGCAGGCTTCCGGAATCGATATCGACGACCTTTCGCGCCGAACCCAGGGGCTCGACGAATCCGTTGTCACGGGTCTGTTCGGTCTGGAGTTTGAGGTTTCGTCCCGCGGCGCGAATCCGGACGAACTCGTCCGGAATCTCGAAGGGATCCTGGATGTCTCCGGGGAAAACGGTCGGTTGGCGCTCAATATTCCGGACGGGCGCATGCAGCGGGTGCGTCAGATCACCGGTATGCAGGAAGGGGCGATCGGATCGTTGGTAGCCCGGCTGGCCGGAGCTCCTCCCGGCGTCCAGGCGTTGGCCGAGAGCCTCAATTTGCTCACCGACATCCCTTATGACACAATGGATGTCCGAATGGCCATGGGCGAGGCGACTACGTTGATCGTGGAACGGATGGAATTGGGCGGGCCTTATCTTTTTGTATTGGGGGCGGGGCGGTTGGAGGAAATCGATTTCGCGGCGTTGGAGGAAACACCTCTCTATCTGAACGTCGAGATCGGGGCGAGGGACCCATTGCGCGAGCAGTTTAGGGTTCTCAATCTCCTGTCGCAACAGACCAATGAACTCGGCTACCAACTCCTGAATCGAAGGCCAATTCACGTGGGAGGCAATCTGGGCAATCCCGATATCCGCGAAGTGTGGGACCTCTTGATCGACGCCGGTGTCGGCGCCGCCACCGCGAGAGACGGCGAGGACCGTGATCCGGTGCAGGATACGATTCGGGGGATTCGTGATATATTGGGACGTTGAGTGCGACCGGTTCCGGATGCGCCGATGCGGTATAGCCCTGGAGGGCCATGCGCTTGCGTGAGACACAGTTGCTCCCGCATTCTTGGCGACATCCGAACTACATTCTGCGGTACATCGGGCCGTCGCCGCCTTCCGGGAGCTTCCAATGCACGTTCTGGTAAGGACATTTCGCCCGGCAAGTCTGACAGTGCAGACAGTTCGTGGGACTCAAAACCATCTGCCCGTTGACGGCCCGGTACACCTCGCCGGGGCAGAACGCCTCGCAGGGATACAGACCGAACCGGGCGCGGCAATCGTCACACAGCGCGGTATTCAGAATATCGATATGCGACGGCGCTTCCTCCCGGTGATTCGTTCCGGAGAACGCGACATCACTCAGGCGATCGACACCATTCACCTTTTTCTTCTTGCCGGCGGCGGGACGCAATCCGGCGTGATCCGGCCTGGTGGCGAGGCGTGGCAGCCATCCCTGCACCAGACTCAACGGGAGGCCGAGCCGGGGTCCCGCTTTCGCGAAAACCTGCCGGTAGTTGCGCGAGGCCGCCAGATCCTTTATCACAAACGACTGCGCCAGGCGTCGCTCGTAGCCTTTCAAACGGTCCGATGCGTAGGATCCTTGCGCGATGGCTTCGGCAATGGCTTCCGCCGCGACGATTCCGGACTTGATCGCGTAATGAAGGCCCTTGAGTTTGGCGACGTTCGTCAGTCCGGCGTCGTCACCGATCATCATCGCACCGTTCGCGACCAGTTCCGGCACAGCGTAATATCCGCCTTCCGGAAGGGTTTTCGCGCCGTACTCGATGACCGTTCCATCTTTGAGCCATTCGCGCACAAGGGCATGCGACTTGAAAACCTGCAGTTCGTGTTGAGGATTGAGATCGGCGCGGCGCCAATCCAGGCCGAGCACCAGGGCCACCGCGACGACGTTTTCCTCCATACTGTAAAGCGTGCCGCCCCCGAAGGTTCCAATGTTGGGAAAACCCGTGGTGTGGACCGCTCGGTTAGGACCGAAGCTGTTGCCTTCGGGAAGGCGGATGATCTCCTTTACTCCGAGCGATACCAACTGCTGGTTTCTTCCGCGATCCAGGCCGAAACTGCGAATCAACTGCGCCCCCATGGGGCCCAGTGAACCTTCTCCGAGCACGGTGACTCCGGCATGGATCGTCTCGCCGGGACAGTGATTCGATTGTGGCCGTCCGTGCGGATCCAATCCACGATCGACCAGACGCACGCCCTTGACCCAGTCGTCCTCGATGATCAGTTTTCCCGCGGCGAATCCCGGGTAAACCTCCACCCCCGTTTCCCCGGCGATCGACGCCAGCCAACGGACCATTTCGCTGAGCGAAATCATCAGATTTCCGTCGTGCCGCATGGTGTCGGGAACCAGCCGATGCGGGATGCGCAGGCCGGAACGGCTGTTGTACAGATAATACAGTTCGTCTCGCTCAACGCGATTGGCCAGGGCGCTGACAACAAACCGGTCACGGCGCTCCCGCCAATTCGGAACCAGCTCGTCGAGAACATCCGCTTCAAAGATCGCTCCCGAAAGGCAGTGATGACCAATACGTCGCCCCTTCTCAATGACGGCCACCGACTCCGTTCGGCCCGCTTGATTGAGAAGCTGCTTGAGCCGGATCGCACCGGCCAGACTGGCCGGACCGGCCCCGACGAACAGCACATCGACCTGTGTGTCGCTTTTCATCACTCAGCCTCCTTGTTCGAAGCGTTCAACAGACGAACGAGCTCGGGAACCACGGTCTCGATTTCTCCAACGACACCGTAATCACTGGCCCGAAATATGGGTGCATCCGCATCTTTGTTGACGGCGAGGACGACACCGGATCCGTCGAATCCTGTGACGTGTTGCAGGGCGCCCGAAACGCCCAGAGCCACGTAAAGTTTGGGCGCCACGGTCTGACCGGTCTGACCGACCTGACGTTCCCGCTCGGCGAATCCGCACTCCACCGCCGGGCGAGTCGCTCCGATCTCGACGGATTGACCGAAAAATCCCTGCAACGCCCGGGCCAACGTTCCGGCGTACCGCTCAAACGCTTCCTTCGAACCGCATCCAAGGCCTCCCGTCACAATGATGGGCGTGGTTGCCAACCCGACATTCGCCGGCGTTCTTTGCGTCTCAACGATGCGGACTCCGGGGTCTGATCCGTTTAACTCCGGAGTGAAATAAATAACCTCGCCCTTTCTCCCGGGGTCGCGGTCCAGGGCCCGAAACACGCCCGGCCGTGCCGTGGACATCTGGACGCGCGAGTTCTGGCTGACAATACACGCCATAATGTTGCCGCCCAGTGCGGGACGGGTTTGCTGGAGTATGCCGATGCGCCGCGATTTTCCGCGTTTCAGGTCGCCCAATTCGAGCCCCGTGCAATCGGCGGTAAGGCCGGACTCGCTGGCGTAGGCGACGCGCGGGGCAAGTTCACGACCCAATGGTGTCGCGGCAAACAGGAATATCTGGGGGTTTCGTGCGTGAATCAACTGAACCACGGCCTTGACATAAGGACCGGGGAGAAACTGTTTCAGAGTGGGGTGTCGCACGACGAAGACCTTGTCGGCCCCATAGGCAATCAGCTCGGCGGCGAGATGCTCGGGACAGTCACCCGCGATGACCGCACCGACGGATGCATTCACGGGCGCCGCCAGATTACGGGCCTTTCCCAGGAGTTCGTGGGAAGCGGGATGAAGGCTGCCGTCTTGATGTTCCGCGTAGATCCATATGTCGCCGTGGTATTCCGGTGTTTCACCTTCCGGCACCTGGTAGGATCCGCTCGACGAAACGCCTTTGGTGTTACCATCGGAACGCTCGAACGAGTTCCTGAGAAGTTCCGGCAGTTCTTCGAGGTTCTCGACATTTCGACAGTCGCGGTGGCCGGTGTCGGTCGCGGGAAAGATTCTCACCACTGTCGTTCGCGATCCAGGCAGTCCTATGCGCTCCTTCTCGGCGCCAATCGACTCGGCGTCCCATCGCGGGATTTCTTGTGTGAACGCCCAGCGTGTGCGCTGAAATGTCGGGTAAGGCGGCAAACACCACTGTGTGACGGTTACCAGACAGGGAAACGAGGTTGGCGCCAGCGTTTCCGTGCCGCCCGCAACCACTCGCCGGAAACTCAGGGTGCCGTCCTTTTCGACGGCATGGCCGTCCACGTACGCAATGTGCGGAATATCGAGATCTTCCGCCACCTGAGGCGGTACTTGAGCGGTATCGCCGTCAACCGACTGCATGCCGGTGATAATCAGATAGCGCGTGTCGCCCCCGAACATCTCCGTTGCCACCCGGCGAATGGCCCGCGCCAAAGGGTAGGCGGTGGCGGCCGTGTCGGCGCCTCCCAGGCGACGATCGGTGAGCAGGATTCCGTGGTCGGCGCCCAGAGACAAGGCATACCGCAAAACCTCTTCCGCGAACGGAGGCCCCATGGATAGGACGACGATTTGTCCCGGTTGCTGTTCGCGGATTTTCAAAGCCAGGGCCAACGCCTGCTTGTCTAAATCGTTGCAGATGTTCTCGAGCAGGGCGCGCCGCAGGGTCCCCGACTCCCAGTCCCATGCGTCACGGGGAATATGTTTGGTATCCGGAACCTGTTTGACCAAGACGACGAAGTTCATAATCACTCCACTTCGGAAGAG
>SLOW01000318.1 GCA_007132315.1 Opitutales bacterium | reverse complement strand
TGGTGCTACTATCGACGGCCTGCACCATTACCACCAATTCGAAACCCGGAGACTGAACAATCCCTTTATCGCCAAGCTCGGCGCTCCGGCTCCCGCCCCGAACGGGCAACAGGAACGCCAATGGGAGTGGCTCAAACCCGCCCACGACGTTTCGGAATTCCCGATCGGCGGGTACGGAAATTTCGGCGACGGACCGGTCAATCGAATCCTGATCAAAGCCCTCCACGGCACCGAAGAAGGCCGCCTTCACCTCGGAATCCAATGGCACGACATGCTGGATTTCGGGGGTGAAACGAGGGAGGCATCCCACCGGAACACCCTCGTGGCCGCGATTGAAAGCAATGCGGACATCCAATTGACCCGTGAAATCACCGTCAACGACGGCTCCGTGTCCCCCACGGCAATCCATTTCTCCGCGAGCGACGATACCCTCTATCTCGGCGGCTCGGTTTCCGGCACCGCATCAGCCGAGTTCCACTCGACCACCGATTCGGAAACCGTATCCGACGCCGATGACGAGTGGGGATTCGTCGCCCGGCTCGATCCCACAGGCAACTGGTCCTGGGTGGAACGGATCGATGGCGGAGCGATTCACCTCACCAGCCTGGTCCTCGATTCACTACAGAATGTGTACGTCTCCGGAAGTTTTCGCAATGAAGCGATATTCGGCCAACAGACGCTGGCCAAACTCGACGACGTCACGGAAGCCCCTTTCCTCGCCCGCATGAATCTGAATGCCAACAACGCCGAGCGCACATGGGCCTGGGCTCTCGCACCGCCGGTGCAAGAACGTTACGGGTTAGTTGGGTTCCCGCGGCTGGACGGCACCTTCGATTACAGCTGGCTCCCCCTCGACAACGCGTTCCACGACGGCGGCCTGCATTTCGGTCCCGCCGGCAATTTGATCTGGGCCCTGCGCTCGGGAGAACGCAACCAATTCAACACGGCCCTGCGAACTGATCCCGCAACACCGCAGGGCCTGGAAGAGAACGAACACCCTCCCTTCGCCGTAAGTGACCGCCTGGACATCACCCAGGAACCCGAACAGGGCCCCGACGAACTCTTCGGGCACGGGACCCTGTATTTTTCCCTCTCCACCGGCGGCGAACTGGAAGCGGAATTTTCACCGGTCGCCACCTTCTTCGCCGGACAGGAAGTGCTGCCGCCGGACGACGCCCATCTGGTTGACGGCCGCCCCCTGCAACCCGATATCGCGCTGGCCGACGGGTCCGAGTTCGACTGGTCGCCCTATTTTTACTGGGACGACTACGCGAGCACACTCTACGCCGTTTCGCCCATCGTTGCCGAAATCGCCTGGCCCGCCACCGACGATCCCACCGACCAGGAGCGGGCGGAACAGATTGTCGGCGTCCGCTGGCCGACCGCCGAGGAAGGGCTGGCTCGGCACGTCGGCCTGGCCGGCCCGGACCAGGACGAACCGGCCGTCAACCTCAACCCGGCGGACGAGGACCATACCTTTGCCGCCGTCCTGTTCACTCAGACCGATGACGAGAGCGCTCCGGACGGGCGGTTTGCACCGAGCTCCCCCGGGTACAGCACGTTCCTTTACCTCGAAGGTTCCGAGACCACGCCGGGTAACGCCCCGGCCAGGCTTCAAGTGGTTCGAACCGTGCCGTGGGAAGAAAACATCGACGAGCAGCCCCTGCGCCTGGCCTTGATGGGCGAGCCAATCGACGGTGGCGCCTTCGACCACGAAGACCCCCTCGGCGGCAACGGGTTCGTCATCCACCCCAACGCCCCCTTCGACGGCGCCGAGCCCGATCCGGTGCACATCCGCGAAACCCGCGAAGGCGACATCATTCCGGTCAACACTTCCGGACCGGAAGAGGTGCCCGCGCTCAAAATCATCTGGTACGCACCGGACGAACTCGGGGTCGGTTGGCCCGCAACCGCCGTTCGCTACGAACCTACTTGGCCCGGGCCTAATGTGACGGACCGGATCATTATTGCCAGCGAACTCGGCTCCGAGCTTGTCCTGGAAAGCGACGACGGCGACCACCTCCGTCAGCAGCCCCTGCTCACGCCGGATACATTCGCCTCGCCCCGCATCTACCACCAACCGGACAAATCCCTTCCGGGATACAACCCCAATGAGGAGCACGCCTCGTTGCATCCGTCGCTCAACAGCGGGGAACTCGCCGCCTTCGCCCTCCGCAACGACCTCAACCATACCGACGGCTACACCTCCGAACCGTACGTGCTGCTCAAGTACCGGGACCCTCAGGACGACGACCGCTGGAAATTCCATACCTACTATGTAGTAACGGAAGGGCAGGTCGAACGCGTCTTCATGGTCGAGGAAGAACCGGACGATTCCGGCGACCCGCCCTCCGTCCAGGAGACCATGTTTCGATCGGAAGAATTCCTGTTCGCCGACTATACCGCCGAAGCCGGCGAACTCATCGTACCGCCCTATCCCCTTGGCGAGACCGGCACCTGCCCGGAAACCGAAGGCGGCGGCGACGCTTTCTGGGTCGATGTCCACGGCGACGTCTGGGCGCGTTCCGCCGGGGAGTTGATCTCCCGCTACTTTTATTCCGTCCGGGACGATTTTTATATTCCGGGCGCCGAGACCCCGCCCGACTGCACGCCCTGGCTCGCCTACTACGACGAAGGCGAAAACGCCACGCCCGCAGGCGAACCGCTGGAGCTCCGTTACACTGTAACCTGGCCCGACGACGTTGAAACCCTGCGCGTCGGCGACACCCTGACCGAACCGAAAGACGGTCTGCCGGGCGTTATCGACTGGGCCGCGGGCACCCTGATCTTCGACGAAAACGAACCCGGAATTGGTCACGCCGACGCCGACATCGCCGCTCAGGCCGACCCCACCAACACGGCCGCGCGTCTCATCCAGGCCACCGCCGAACGATCCGTCCCCATCGACGGCGTGGTGGACGGACTGAATCTCGTCCTCGACGACGAAACCGTGCCGCTCGAACCCGGGACCGGCGGTTACTTCCGTTTTCCCGAACTCCCGCAAAGCCTGCGCGATCGCCTCCGGCTGGACGCCCGCGATCTCGCCGAGCCGCGCCTGGCTTTCCGCGGATACGAACTCACGCAGTTCACCCCGCCCCTGCTCCTGCTCAACATCCTGACACCCCTCGAAAAAGAGGAAGCCCGGGCGATCGGCGACGGAATCGATTCCTGGGAGGAAACCGTGGACGCCCTCTTTCTCAAGACCCGCAACCCCAACCAGCTCGACCTCGACGGCGACGGCAACCCCGACGACGCCGTACTGACCGGGCTGGAACTGGACGACGACGGCAACCTCCGTTTCGAAGACCTCGCCGGCAACCTCGCCCTCACCGCCGGTCTCGCC
>SLOW01000313.1 GCA_007132315.1 Opitutales bacterium | reverse complement strand
GATTTCCAGGGCCTTCTTGGCGTGTTCGCGGGCGATGCTTTGTTTCTGGGAATAGCTGGCCACCTCCGTTTCGATCCGCGTGAACGTCCCCACTGTGATCAGCAGGAGCACCAGAAACGCCATCAACGAAATCGTGATAATCAAAGCAAACCCCCGCCGCGCACTCGCCCCCCGGGGCAAAGATTGGGATTTTACAGCAAAACTCTTCATATTTAGTAAGATCCGTTTCTCAAAAAAATTCCCTCCAACTGTCAACCATCCCTTCCCCAATTCCCTATCACCTCCCTCCATCCCCTGCACCAGCTCAATCAAACGCCCCCCAAGCGATCATGTATAAATAGTCAGTCTATTTTTACTTGACGAGCTGGGGTTTCCCTTCTAGGTTCGTTTGTACCGGCATAAAACCGGGCCGGCTTTCCGAAAAGTTAACCCAATAGCACACCATGGCTTCTATAAGGATAAAAGTTCAAGGGGACCAACCCGCAATCTACCACTGCATGAGCCGCATCGTCGGAAAGCAACATCTTCTCCAATCCCTCGACCTGGAGGTGTTTCGGAAAATGATGTGGCAGGTGGCGGACTTTTCCGGGGTGCAGATACTGACTTATGCCCTCATGACGAACCACTTCCACATCCTGGTCGCCGTTCCGGGCCAGGTGGACATCGACGACGCCGAACTGGTTCGCCGGGTGGCGGTGCTTTACGAAGAGGACCGGGCCCGCGCGGTCGAGGCCGGCCTTCGAGGCGAAGTCGCCGAGTCGATCCGGTCGGAATACCTCGAACGCATGGGGGATGTCTCTAAATTCATGAAGGCCCTCAAACAGCGCTTTTCCATCTGGTACAACCGCAACCACGGCCGCGTGGGCACATTGTGGTCCGAGCGGTTTAAGAGCGTCCTGGTCGAGGGCGGCGGCCAGGCCCTGCGCACGGTCGCGGCCTACATCGACCTCAATCCGATCCGCGCCGGCTGCTGCCGGGATCCCAAGGATTATCGCTTCTGCGGTTACGCGGAAGCGCTCGGCGGCCGCGGCCGGGCCCGCGAGGGGCTCATCCGTATCATGGAGAAGCGCAGATGGAAACGGGCCGCCTGGGAATACCGGATGATTCTCTTCGGCAAGGGTTACTACACTGAGAAAGACAAAGAAGGCGGGATCACCGCAGAGCAGTGGCGGGAAACGCGAGAACGCGGGGGACGACTGGCCTTGGGTGACGCCTTGCGCTGCCGAGTCAAGTACTTCACCGAAGGCACCATCCTCGGCTCACAGGAGTTCGTCGAACGTCAGTTTCGCGAGAATCGCGACAGGTTTCCACCCTCCCGCCGGTCGGGAGCCCGACGAATGCGCGGGGCCGATTGGGACGGACTGTACGCGGCGCGAGATCTGCGCAACGAGGTTTTCCAATAATCGCTGTTTCCTGGCGTCCCGCCGTTTGCCGTACGTCCCGGCCGCCTGCTGAAGCATGGCGCTGCGAATTCGGTTCAGGGACCCGCCCGCGAGCGAAGCGGACGTCACCGCCTGTCCGGCACGCGCGATCGCCCTGACAGGACCCGGCGCGGACGGTCAGTCGTCCAGTCCGCGGGCCTCGGCCGCCGGTTGTCCCTCTTCCTCAAAAAACCGGATGAGCATCGGCCGGCAGCAGATTTCACAGTCGTAATCCAGCTCGGCCGGCAGTTCGCTCAGCGGCGGCGCGGGCACCTCAAAGACCTGGAAACAGGCGGGACAGGTCACGACGGCGAATTGCGTCTCCATCGTGATTCCCGGTTACCGCTGCGCGGGCCGTTTCGTTTCCCACCGCCGCCAGACCGCCTTTTCGCCTTCGACGATCAGGAAGATCGCCAACCCGGCGGCCGCCATCATGCCCCAGGCCGAAGCCGGCAGACCTTCGGTGGCGAAGAGGAACTGCATGAACGGCGCGTAACTGAAGGCCAATTGCAGGACGATGATGATCCCGACGGCGTAGAGCACGTACCTGTTGCCGGTGAGCCCGGACCAGCTCAGGGAGGAGCGGGTGTCGAACCGGCTGTTGAACAGGTAAAAGATCTCGCCGATGACCAGGGCGTTGACCGCGTAGGTCTGAGCGAGCCCCTCCGAGGCGCCCTGGGTGCGGGCCAGGACAAAGAACCCGAATGTGCTCGCCAGCAACAGCACCGACACGAAAAGGATGCGCCAGATACCGAACGAGGTCAACAATGGCTGATTGGGCGGCCGCGGAGGTCTGCGCATGATTCCGGGCTCGGCCGGTTCGAACGCGAGCGCCAGCGCCAGGGTCACCGCCGTCACCATGTTCACCCAGAGGATTTGCGGGGGCGTAACCGGCATCACCGCCGCACCGGCGAGCACGGCCGCGATGATCGTGAACGACTGGCCGCCGTTGGTGGGCAGGATGAAATGGATGGATTTCTTGATGTTGCTGTACACCGTGCGCCCTTCAAGCACCGCCGCCGTGATGGAGGCGAAGTTGTCGTCGGCCAGCACCATTTCCGAAGCCTGCTTGGAAACCTCCGTTCCCTTGATCCCCATCGCCACACCAACGCTCGCCTGTTTGAGCGCCGGCGCGTCGTTGACACCGTCTCCGGTCATGGCGACCACCTCCTGGTTGCTGTGCAGAGCCCGCACCAGGCGCAACTTGTGTTCGGGGCTGGTCCTGGCGAAGACATCGACATCCGGGGCTCGGCGGGCGAGTTCCTCGTCGCTCATCTTCTCCAGCTCTTCGCCGGAAATGTAGGTTTCACCATCCCCGATGCCCAACTCACGACCGATACTGACCGCGGTCAGGGCGTGGTCGCCGGTGATCATCTTGACCTTGATGCCGCCGGTCTTGCACTGCTGGATCGCGTCAATGACCTCCGAACGCGGCGGATCGATCAGACCGGTTACCCCCAGAAAGACAAAACCGTCTTCGACATCCTGAAAATTGATGTCGTTTTTCCCCTCTTCCACCTGCTTGACCGCGAACGCCAGCAACCGCTGGCCCTGGCGCGCCACCTTCTCGAAAACCTTTTTCCAGGCGTCCGGATCGAGGTCGCTGTCGCCATCCGCCCCCCGCTGGGCGGCGCACCGCTCCATCACCCGCTCGGGAGCCCCTTTCAAGTAAACAAACTGGCGTCCCTGATGATCGTGGTGGAGGGTCGCCATGAATTTGTGCTCGGACTCGAAGGGAATCGAATCCCGCCGGGGTGTTTCCTGAACCTCTTTTTCGACGTCGAGCCCGGCCTTCATGCCCAGTGAAAGCAAGGCTCCTTCGGTGGGATCTCCGTCGAGTTTCCAGCCCGACTCGTTGTCGCGCGTCAGGAAGGAATCGTTGCACAGCAACCCCACCCGCGCCAACTCGCACAGCACCGGGCGCTCTTCAATTT
>SLOW01000241.1 GCA_007132315.1 Opitutales bacterium | reverse complement strand
GTTGCGGCAGGCGGTGGAAGAAGACGCCGCCCGCCGTGCGGGTTGAGGGGCCGGCCGAATGCCTCGGACAAGGCGTCTGGTTGTTTGGGAAACCGAATCGGAACCTCCGTCCCCAGGAGGGCGGCGCTCCCGCGCCGCCGTGAGGCGTGTGGTCGCCTTACGGCCGTGACTGAATTCCAGTAATCCGAAATCAACGATCCGGAATCCAAAATCAGAGGATTTGCCGATGCCAGTCGGGGTGGTCCCGGCGACTTCCGGTTCGGTTCAGTCTTCCCGGTCGCCTTCCCCGGAATCGAAAAGCGTCGCCTGACGGGGAGACCGCGGGCCGGTATCCGGTTGGGGTGTCGTGTCGTCCTGGACGTGACGCGGCGGCTTGCCGATGCGTTGCGAGACCGCGTATTCCCGTTCCCGGACGATCCGGTTGCAAATCTGCCGCACGTGGGTTTTCATCCACATGTGGGTGTCGCTCTTCTGACGGTAGTCCGCGCGTCCGTACGAATCGACCCGTCCGGTGCGCAACAATTCGTCGTTCTGGGCGAACTCGGCTTCGTTTCCCGATTCGTAAACGGCGTAGGCGCGCCCCCCGCTCTTGCGGACCACACTGAACACGGGCACGTCGCTCGGACCGTCGGCGATGTAGATCATATTCCGAATCGGCACGCGGCGGTCTTCGGGCGCGACGCGCGAATTGACGTCGATCTCCGGGTTCTTGTTGGTGCCTTTGTTGATCTCGAAGATAAAGCGGGTCTTGATCGTGTTGTCCACCATGAAGCCCACTTGACTGACTTCGGCCTGGGCGTCCTCGTCGAATAATTCGGGCTGAGTCAGGTACCCCGGTGGCGGCGGGTTTTCGATGAGTTCGCAGCCGTAGATGTTCTCGACGTGTGTGGCGATACAGCTGCCGCGGATCATTTCTGCCAATCCGGTCGAAATGATGTAATGCTCCAGGGCGATGTCTTGCTTCCGGTACTCCGGGCGTTCCCGCACCAGGTCTTTAAGCGTCTGGAGGAAATCCGGCATGCCGGGAAAAAACGTCAGTTCGGAGCCCAGCTCCCGGAGCAGGGCGTTGTTCAGGCCCTTGAACACTCCCGCCCGCACGCAGGTGAGCAGGTGGTTCAGATAAACCGTTTCCCCGGACACTCGCTGTCCCTTGCGTGCGAAGTGTTCCGGGAGGGTGTTGACCTCCTTCCAGAACGTTTTTTCGTCCACCCCGAAATGACGGAACAGGGGTCTTTGCATGTACCCGGGAATGAGGGTGCGGTCGAAATCCCAGATGCAGGCGATGATATTCTGTCGGTGCAGGGTTTCCTCGGTCATAGGTGCTGAGTCCATACTGGTTCGGTGCCGGGACGAAGACAAGTATCAGCCGATGCCGGGGATCGTGGCAAGAGCCTTCCAGGCCGTCCGCCCCCTTGTGTCCGGCCTCATTGAGGGCGGTGTCTCGCGAACGGGTGAGTTGTCGTTCGGTGGAACAGCCGCCGTGGAGAGCCCGGAGAAGCTCTGAGTACGAACGCAGAGTCGCCGGTGCCTGAATTGGGTGGCTACGGATTGTTTGATTTCCCCATGCCGTACCTGAGTCAGGCCGCGGCTAGAGAGAGCAGGGGTGCCGATTGTATAGGTGGTCGCGGAGACGGGAGCACCCTCATGGATCAATGCAAGCGATTCCAGGCTGAAGAACGAAAACGTGGTGAACCCCCCCCGCAGAGTCCCGCGGTCAGAAAAAGGTGATGTTCGGGCTGACGAAAGCGGCGACCTCCGGGACCGGTCGCGATGGCAATTCAGCCGATCACGAAACAACCGAGAATGTTACGGTCAGGGTTCCCGGAGGAAACGGCGTTTCGAAAGCACTCTCGATTCTCGGCGATCGGACCGGTGGCGAATCAAAAACGGCGGCCCAGTGCCAGGCTGGCTTTCAGTCCGCGCGGGTAATTGGTCCCGTCGAAACTCGCGGTTTCGAGCGCCGAGGAGACGTCCAGGTGCAGCGCGCGGAAGAAACTCAGGCCGCCGGTGACGTACGTCAGTTTTTCGCCCGTCAGGTTCTGGCGGATGCCGGCGCGCGGGGACGGGATCCAGAGCCGTCCGGGTTCGTAACTGGCCAGAATGCCGGCCCACTGGTAGTCGTCGCCGGTGGTGTCGGTGGCGCTGTTCAGATCGAGGGCGCCGCTCAGGATCCAGCGTTGGCGCGGGGTGTGCATGGCACCCTGAAGGGTGAATTGGCGATCCATCGTCCAACTGCTTCCGTTGCGCCGCGCCTGCGGATTGGCTTGGAAAAAGGCCGAATCACCGGTGTCCGGGTAGTCGAACGAAGGCGCGTTGATGTTGCGAACCACACCACCGACCGTGTACCAACCGCCCGTCCAGGTCACACCCAGATCAACGCCCACGCCCATTGAGGTTTCCTGATTGTCCTCGAATTCATCACGGGCGGTGTCCTCGAGATCGTCGTCGTTCAGGAGCACGCCGCCGCGCACCAGCGTGGTGCGAAATACGTTCAGTGTCGCGCCCGCGTACAGGCGGCCGCGGTGGTTCTCCCAAACCGGCCGGGAATAACCGGCGCCAAAACGTCCGACCGTTCCGCCCTGGACGGCGACGCCGGCGTCGTCGGTGGGTTCGATCGCACGTTCCTCGTCCGGTAGAACGATCGTGGGAACGCCTTCGATAATCGCGAATTCCACAATGTTGTTCGGGTCGATGTCCGCCAGGTCGGCGACAAAGGCGTCGTCGGTGGATTCCACCGCGATGCGTGCTTCGAGGATGCCGTCGGCGTTCACGGTGATCGTGCCGCGCAGGAAATCGGATCGGATGGCGATGGGTGCCAGCGGAGCGGAAGCGTTCGCGGTCAGCTTCGCGTAGGCGGAGTCGGTGAGATCGCGAATGGTGGCGTTGGCGTCGGCGATGAAGATGTCGAGGTCGGTTAGAAAGTCCTGGAGTTCGCCCGCGTCGGGCTGGTCCGAGGCGGCGTACCTGTCGGCGAACGCTTCCGCCCGCTCCTCCAGATCGTCGAATCGATCGAGCAGATCTTCGAAGTCGCGGTCGAAGTCATCCGCTTCACCGACTTCCAGGCCCACGCCGAAATCGAACAAGGTGCCGAACCGGAACCGGCGGTCGGTGTGCGAGTGGGCGGCCGGGTTGACCACGGGTGGAACGCCGCGCTGTGACTCGCCGAAGGGGGCGTAGGCGGGGAAGGTCATGGGTGTCCAACGGGGTGTTTCGCGCTCGTCCGGAGCCCGCTCTTCCGACGGGCTCTCGGGGTTCGACTCCGCTTCGATCTCGGTCGCTTCCGGAGCGGGCTCGTCGAATCGCGGCGTCGGTTCTTCTCCGGCGAAAACGGCGGTGGTCAGAATCGGCAGGGCGAG
>SLOW01000021.1 GCA_007132315.1 Opitutales bacterium | reverse complement strand
CGAATCAATTGCCGAACAGATCCCTTTCCAGTCTTTGATTTCGCTCGCGCAGGGAGTTTATGGAACGCTCCGGAAACTCGGCTTCGATGGTATCGAGGAGTTCGCCGGAACGATTCAGGGCGTCCCGTGCCTGATCCGGGTCCTCCGCCCACCGGGCATCATTCTGCGCCGCGTAAACTTGAGAAAGGAGGCGAACGTAGTGGTGGGGTTCCCGCGCGGGCTGGATCGCCGGCCGCGCCATGGCCTGTTCTTCGAGATCGGCGATTTCCCGCTCCAGTTCATCGCGGATCCGGGCGAGTTCAGCTTGGGCCTGTTCGGCTTGCTCCCGTGCGTCCTCGTAGGCTTCGCGGGTTTGGGCCAGTTCGGCATCACGTTCCTCCAGCGATGCCTCCAGGGCGAGCATCTCCGCTTCGATCTCGGCCCGGGCTTCCTCCCTGGCTCCCGCATGCGCTTCCTCCACCCGGTCTTCGAGGTCCTCGAGAGAGCCTCGCGCTTCCGCCAGTTCCGCTTCCAGGCGTTCGACCGTTTCCTCTTCCTCGGCCCGCATGGCCCGGGCGCTGTCGAGTTCGCCGCGCAGCTGCCGGTTTTCCTCCTCCAACTCAGCCACCCGGGCGCTCTCCTCCTCGAGCGCCGTTTCCAGAGACTCGATCGTCTGTCGCAGTTCTTCGGTCTCATCGGCGTGGCCGGCCAGTTCGCCTTCGAGTTCCGCAATCCGGTCCAGCGCCTCGTCCCGCTCCTCGCTCTGGGGAACAATAACGGCCAGATAGAGTGCGCCCACGATGACGATCAACAGGATTGCCGCCACAACGATCGGGGCCGCCGAGCCGGATTTCGAGGTCATTTTGCGTTCAGGGATTTGCTCGGATGATGGTTGGTTCATATTCTTTAAATCGCTCATGTGTTTTAAGTCCTTTTATTTGGCTGGGTTACGAGTAATTTTGACCGGTTGGATAATTTTCGGATTTAGAATCCGTAGGGTGCCATAAATCCGTCAGTTAGCCAAGGAGGAAATCGCGAATTTAGCTTTGCTAACTTCCCGGTTCTCAGGCTCTTCTTGCGGGCGCTCCCGGGCGGCGGCGCGGATTCCGCTCCGGCGAGATCACGAGGGTTAATCGTTGTCGAGGTCCGAGGGCCAATTCTGGCAGCGATTGCATTTCAGTCTCCCGTGTTCTCTGGATGTTATTGTGAATGCGTTTGGTCCCTGCCGATGTGGTTGGGCAGCTTACGGCATCCCGTGTGGATTGCCACACAGGATGTGTGGGTTCTTTTCGGTTAAGGCCGCGACTCGTTAATACACGTCGCGCAGATACTGCTTTTCCGATTTGAGTCGTTTCAGGTAATCGGATGCCTGGTCGTCGGTCATGCCGCCTTCCCCGGCGACGATCCGTTGGAGGGTGGTGTTGACGTCTCCAGGCATGCACTGAGCGTCGCCGCACACGTAGAGATGCGCGCCTTTTTCAAGCAACGCGAAGAGCTCGCGGGAATATTCTGCCAAAGAAACTTTCCAGCGGCGGCTGTTCTCTGACTTCCCGCGGGTCACAGTCCGAGGGAAGATGTTTCATCCGGCGGGAGTTGCGGCCGGGTGAATCTCATTCTACCTGATGATCCGTGCCTGCTGTGCATGGGTCTCGTAACTCCCGCGGACGTGACGCGGGAAAGACGTGAGGAACATGAACGCAACCTCGGCGGCCGTGCGAACGCCTTCGACCCGCTTCCGGTAGTGCGGCCGCCGGATTCGCCCCGTTTTCAGCGCAAAGGGTTCCAACCATTTCGCGAGGTTCGGTTGAATCGTCACAAGGCGGCGGCGTGCGGTTTTCGTCTTCGCCCGGGAAAGCTCGATCTTCTGTTCCTTCCATCGGAAATCTTCCCAGGTCAGGCGGTCGATTTCCGATTTCCGCAAACCGGAGAACGCCCCGATTGCCATGCAGGCCAGGACGTCGGTTTCTTCCCGCTCACTGGCCTTG
The DNA here is from genome assembly GCA_007132315.1 of Opitutales bacterium. GTDB lineage: Bacteria > Verrucomicrobiota > Verrucomicrobiia > Opitutales > T3Sed10-336 > SLOW01. The sequence continues at coordinate 1,396 of SLOW01000021.1, read as the reverse complement.
GTGAGTAGAGCCCGGACTTCCCCCGGCGTGAACACCTCAATTTCGTCTCCGGTGGCCTTCTCCTTTGAGGTTTTGACGATCGGGTTCCCGGAAGTGAAGCCCTTCCGCTCGCAATAGGCGAAGAAGGTCGACAGGACGCGTCTGGCGTGATTTTTCGAAACCGGCCCGACGGTCAGACCGTCAATATAGCCTTGCGCTTCCCTGGCGGAAAACGTAACGGTGAATAATACCAGAAAACGTGGCGGAAAATTTTTAGGCTGTGCGCTGGTCTTTTTCCTGTTCGGATGGATGTCCCCGGCGGCGGCCTGTCCCATTCCCGTTTGCCAATTTTCGCTCGAATACTGGGAAAGCGACCCTTACGAGGTCGAGGTGCGGCACAAGGGAGAGTTGTCGGACGAGCAGCAGGCCGCCCTTGACATGCTGCAAAATGCGGCGAAGGGAGAGGGTCTCCACGCCAATGTGAACCTTTCATGGAGGGACTATTCGCAGGCGCTCGTCTCTCCTCCGGAGAATGTCGAACTTCCGTATGTTCGGGTGAGCTATCCGAGTATGTCGGGTATTCGCGGCCCGTTTTGGGAAGGACCCCTGGACAAAGAGGTCATCGAAAAAGAACTGCTTCACTCGCCCATGCGACAAAAAATCGTGGAACTGCTTCTGGACCGGAAAACCGCCGTATGGGTGCTGCTGGAAAGCGGTAACCGGAGCAAAGACCGACGGGCGCGCCGGACCCTGGAGACGGAACTGAAGAGGCTGGAGGAAACCTTGACCTTTCCCGACGCCGGTGATGCCGATTGGGGGGATTTGGTGGACAAAGCCGATTTTACGATCCTTTCGCTGGAGCGCGACGATCCCGACGAGCAGGTCCTGGTCAATATGCTGCTCGGCAGCGAGCGGGATTTGCGCGATTACGAGGACCAACCCATCGTATTCCCCATCTATGGAAGGGGGCTGATCATGTATGCTTTGATCGGGGACGGACTCAACGCTTGGACGCTGACCCATGCGGGAGAGTTTCTGACCGGCGCCACGTCGGGTGAAGTCAAAAACCAGAATCCGGGAGTTGATATGCTGATGTCCGTGGCCTGGGCTGATAAAGTGGAAGTTCGTTCGGTCCACGACGCCATGGGAGTGCACACCGGCGGCTTTATGGACCGCATGGAGGAAGCGGAACAGCGGCTCAGGGAATGACCCGGGAAGCGATGCGGCTCTATGAAACCGCTTGAGACAACCGTGCGGCTTGCGACCTGCGAAGGGGACGCATCTTGCCTTGGCGCTTCCATGAACCGAATGGAAGCCCCCCAACCCGGCGGAGCCGGTACCAAGAGCCGGTTCTGAATTTGGTTGGTCCCTGTGTTTTCCAAGTGCCCTGTACGCGCCGGGTTGGGTGGATTTTGCT
>SLOW01000220.1 GCA_007132315.1 Opitutales bacterium | reverse complement strand
GGTTGCGGGCGTTCGTCCGACGGCGTCGAAACCGGCAATCGGAACGCTTCTCCCGGGGAACATCACGCCGTTGTTGACGTGACCGATCCCGTTGCGGTCGATACCTGGGCGCGGGAAAGAATCGCCGAAGAGGGCGCGCCGGATCTGCTCCTGAACAACGCCGGCCTGATCAATCGCCACGCTCCATTGTGGGAGGTGCCTGCCGAAGAGTTCCGGCGATTGTGGGAGGTGAACGTTTTCGGCGTGTTCAACATCTGCCGCGCCTTTCTTCCGGCCATGGTCGCCCGGGGCCGGGGAACGGTAGTGAACTTCAGTACTGGCGCGGGTGTGAAAGGATTTCCCGAAATCGGTCCGTACTGCGCGACGAAACACGCCGTCGAAGGTCTGACCAAAAGCCTCGCCGAAGACTTGCCGGAAGGCATGGCGGCGATTGCGTTCCAGCCCGGGGTCATCCGGACGGACATGCTCCGCAGCCATTACGGCCCCAGGGCCGAAGAATACCCGGACCCGGATACCTGGGCCGTCAAGGCCGCACCATTCCTCCTGGATTTCTCGGCGGAGGATAACGGGCGTTCGATCCGTATACCGGCCGTCTAGCCTGAATCATTCACCGGATTGCGCAAAATTGGCCCACGAAACACACCAACACACAAAATACAAATCCCTGATTAGTCTGCCGAATGATACCTACCCTGTCACCCTTTCGTGTGTTTCGTGCCTTTCGCGGGCAAACATCGAGACTCAGTTCCGGAAGGTTACCGCCGCGAACGCGAAACCGCCACAGGCAATCACAAAAAGGCGCCGGGGCACAGCCCGGAAGCCGGAAAGAAAGGAGTCTTCGTTTTCTGGTTTCGGAAGAATCATGATAAAGTAACCCGGAAACCATATGAGCTGAACGGAAAAGACAATTCTTCGCGATCCGTCACGATCAAGGCGCCTCCCCGCCGGCGTTTTCCCAGCCCCTCGAGCGTTCCACCGCACGATTCCAGCCCGCGCGCAGGCGGCTCATCTCATCCGCGTTTCTCTTCCGTTCGAAACGGACGTCGACCTCCCAATTGTTGACGATGTCGTCCCGGCTCTCCCAAAACCCCACCGCCAGTCCGGCGTGGTAGGCGGCTCCGAGCGCGGTGGTTTCGACATTCTTCGGTCGCACCACCGGCCGTCCGAGCAGGTCGGCCTGGAATTGCAGCAGCGGTTCGCTCTTCGACGCACCGCCATCGACCCGTAATTCGGCGAGTTCGATGCCACTGTCCTTTTCCATGCAGGCGATCAGATCGACGCTTTGAAACGCGATCCCCTCCAGTACCGCGCGACAGAAATGGGCCCGGTTGGTGCCCCGGGAGATTCCGGCGGCGATTCCGCGGGCGTAGGGATCCCAATGGGGCGCGCCCAGCCCGGCGAAGGCCGGCACGAGAAAGAGGCCTCCAGCGTCCGGTACACTTGCGGCCAACCGGTCCAATTCCTCCGCGCTGCCGACCATCTTCAGTTCGTCCCGCACCCATTGAACCGCGGCCCCGGCGATGAAAATCGACCCCTCCAGGGCGTATTCGGTTTTGCCATCCACCCGCCAGGCGACCGTGGTCAGGAGATTGTTCCCGGACGGAATGGCCTTCTCGCCCGTGTTCATCAGCAGGAAGCAACCCGTGCCGTAAGTGTTCTTGGCCATGCCCGGACGGAAACAGGCCTGTCCGAACAGCGCCGCCTGCTGGTCGCCGGCGATGCCGGCGATGGGAGCACCGGCGGGGTGGAGTTTCGGTCCGACGCGCCCGAACACTTCCGAACAGGATCGCAACTCGGGGAGAATGGCCCTCGGGATGTTGAAGATTTCGAGAAGCTCATCGTCCCACTCTCCCGTCCTCGTGTTGAACAGCAGCGTGCGGGAGGCGTTGGTGACATCGGTCAAGTGCGCCGTTCGCCCCGTCAATTGCCACAGCAGCCAGGAATCCACCGTGCCGAAACACAGCTTGCCGGCCTCCGCTTTGGCACGGGCGCCGTCCACTTGGTCGAGGATCCAGCGAATCTTGGTCCCCGAAAAATAGGGGTCCAGGCGCAGTCCCGTTTTTTCGGCGACGGTGTCTTCGAGCCCCTCCCGCTTGAGCTCGCCGCAGTAGTCGGCGGTGCGCCGGTCCTGCCAGACGATCGCATTGTACACCGGTTTACCGGTCTCGCGGTCCCAAAGCAGGGTTGTCTCCCGCTGGTTGGTCAAGCCGACCGCCGCGATGGCGTCGCGGCCCGCGTCGGCCCGGGCGAGCACATCGGCGGCCGTCGCGCTCTGGCTGGCCCAGATGTCCATCGGATCGTGCTCCACCCAGCCGGGTTGGGGATAGATCTGGCGGAACTCCTTCTGGGCAACCGCCACGATGCGGCTGCCGTGATCGAACAGGATCGACCGCGAACTGCTGGTTCCCTGGTCGAGGGCGAGGATGTAAGTCTCTTTGGTCATCGGTGGGTTTCCCTGTTGCGGCACCGCCTCGCGAGCGACAACTCCGGTTGGGCAAAGGGTGCTTCCCGAAAGGCACCCGAATCGTTTACGATCACTTTCCCGAGTGAGATCTGGAAAAGCAACTGCCGTCGAACCTGCCCCCGTCTCCCTTCCCGGGCAAACCCAAAACGGTTTCGACGATTCCGGCCGCGTTCTCCGCTTGTCATTTGACAGGAAAAACGGATGAACCGTAAGGTGGCTCAATCGATCAGGAACGCGCCGCCCGTCGCCGGTAGTCTCATTAACCCGAAACCCAGCAGCCATGATGAATTGGAAAAAACTCGTTACGCTCGGTCTCGCGCCGGTCCTGCCAACGCTGGCTCTTCAGGCGGAAGACGAGAGGTTCGAATCCCACGAACAGTCCAGCGCAAGCGAGCAAGAGGATTGGGTTCCCGAGGATGCCATGGACGAGTTCGAAGAATGGCGGAAGGAACGCTCGCAGGAGGAGGACTGGCGGTTCCAGGGCTTGGCCGGGGAATTGTACGACGACGAGTACTTCGGCGGGGAAGGCGGCACGGGAATGGACGCCTCGTTCCGGGATAGCGGAATCGGTGCGAACACAGCCTATCGTTCCCGTGAGCCCGCCGCCTGGGAAGGAATTCTCGACGAGCGGAACCTGGTTTCGAGCCCGGAATACGAGCGTTCGGAGCGGCCCAGTCCGGGTTCCCCGGTAATCGACGGCTTCTCGACCTCGATCGAAAACTTCGGTTTCGAAGACCACACGATCGCTCAGCAGGAAGGCGTCACCGACGATTCCTTCGGTCTGGATTTCGATCCCTTCGACTTTTCGGACCCGGAACCCTCGACCGACCCCGCTAGCAGCGATCACGCACCCCGGCAGCCGTCCTCGTTCATTTCCGAACCGGACGCCGCGGAGCCC
>SLOW01000271.1 GCA_007132315.1 Opitutales bacterium | reverse complement strand
CGAAGAGATGCCGGAACCGCTTGCCGAAGACCCGGCGGAAAGTCGCCGGCAATACGCCGACGTCGATGAATTCTCCCGGCCATTGGTCGCCTCCGATCCCGACCTCGATCGTCACGGACTGGCCCTGCTGGATTGTCCCGACATGCAGCGCTTGCAGGCCAACGAACGCGAGGGGGAAAACCTGCGCCTCGAAGCCATCGTTCGCGCCGCCGAGATCTGCGCCGGGGTGATTATCGTGACTCCCCGAGCTCAGTTGGAAATCCGCGACATTGCCGAACTGGTGCGCCGCCGGTTGCCGCGTGCGCTGAGAATCTACGCGGTCAATCTGATCCGGCCCCCGGAAACGGCCGAATCGGTTTACCACGAGCTGTGCGCCGCGCTGAAGACCGAGCGAGACCCGATGTGTTACGCTGCTTACGATTACCTGGTGCCCGCCTCGGCCGATTTTTCACCGGCGTGGGATCCGCACCGGGAGCGCGACGACGGGGAGCCGCTGCCCTGCTTCTTTCGCGTTTCCACGGAGGCCGGCGAGAATCGTCCCGACAGCGTTGACGAAAGCCGTTCCATCCTCCGCCTGGCCGACGCCGCCCGGCCTGCGGCCCTCCGCCAGAAGCGGCAGGCCGAACTGCTCGGCGATCTCGCCCGGCAGGCGCGCGAGGGGGTCGAAGCCCTGGAGGCGAGGGCGGCGGCCGATCGCGAACGGACGCGCCGGGCAGCCGAGGAACTGTATTCACTGGTTCATGACTTGATGCACGATGCCGACGGCGGCCTGCGCATCAAAATGGATCCCGCCATTGTGGTGAGTTTTAAAACCAGCATGGAACGGACCGCTCCGGTTCACCTGAAACCGGTGATGGCCCTGCGCCGCCGGATCGTGGACCGGGCGCTGGACGCCTTGCGGCAGGGACGGGTCGCCGTGTCGCGGGTTTTTCCGTGGATGAGCGGCGACAGGCCGTACCAGCGGTTGAAAAAGCGCCTGCGCAAGCGTCTCATTCAGGAGAGTGATATCGAGAAACTGCTCGATCATTGGGCGGCTGCCTTGCGCATTGGATCGCCGGAGCGGACCTGGGAAGCGGAAGCCGCGGATATCCTCAAACGCTATCGCGAAGAGGAGAGTACCGACATGGATCCGGAGGATTGGGATGCGCTCACGCGTAAAATCTGGCGCGACACCAACCCGCTCAAAGCGACGGTGAAGATATTCGGATCATTCTTCGCCGGGCTCGCGGCCGTGATTCTGATTCCCTTTGACGGCGGGGCATCCGTCCTCGGGATCACCGCGCTGGAGCTGTTCGGCGTGCTGGGGTTCGGGGGACTGGTGGCGTCTGGCACCCTGCGTAAACTGGAGGATAAAATGAAAGAAAAAATCGGCTACCGCCAGTTTGCCAACCTGCTCGCGATCGCCGGAGATCGCCTCGGTGTGCCGCGCGCCTGCCTGGACGGGGTGATGCGGGAAAACGGCGTGGTCGATGCGGCGATGCCGGAAATCGTCCTGCCGAACAGTTTCGGCATCGCCGAGGCCGGGTGGCGTATTTGCCGGGTGGATCGCGAGGCCGCGCGCCGGTTGCTCGAACGCGTCCAGTCATGGGAAAGGGAAGATCATGTCCGTCAAGCCGCTTCTTGAGAATTGCCGCCAACTGACCGACGACGTCGAACGCCACGCGCGCGAGCTCGGCCTCGCCTGGGACGATCAGGCGGAGATCCAGCGCATGTGCGAGGATTTTCGTCGCTCCTGCCGGGATGTCGCCGGGAACCGGGGTCTCGACCATGTGACGATCGCCTTTACCGGCCCCAAGAACTCCGGCAAGACCCGTTTGCTCTCACTTCTCGTGCGCGATGAAACGCTGCGCGGGAAACTGCGTTCCGGACTGGCGCGCGGCGGCGCGACCGAAAAGGTGACGTGGATCGGCCCGCGGCCGCCGGATGACCTTCGCCCGGAGAGCGAAGCTTACCTGCCCGCCGATCCCGAGGCCCTGCTCGAACTCGGATTCGCGTACACGCTGGTGGACGTGCCCGGTCTGAACGAGGCGGAGGAATCGCGGGCGCGGGCGGCCCGTCTCGCACTCGACGGCGCCGCCGTCACCGTTCTCGTGGTGGCGCAGCGCGAAATCGAGGACAAGGCTATCGGGCATCACCTGTCCTTGGCCGACGGCACCCTCGTCGTTCCGGTGGTGAATTTCGTGCGGGAGAATCCGGCTCCGGCCGATCTCGACGCCTTCCGCTCGCGTCTGCGCGACGCGGCGCCCCATGCCGAGGTCAGGCCCGTGGTTTCCGTGTGCGACAGCGGAACGGTCGGCGTCGAGGACGGGGCGGGGGAGGTGATTTTGCCCGACGACGTCGAACAGGTCAGACGGGCTCTGGCCGATGCGGCGGGGTCGGGGCGTTCGCGTGAGTTGCCGCGCACCCGTTTGCAACGAAAATACCGCGAATTCGAGGCGGCGGTGGGGCGGTTCGTGGCCGAACGCCTTCCGGCCAGTTGGCGGGTCCTGGAGGGCCTGCGGGAGACGGAATCGCGTCTGCCGCGCGAAACGCTCGGTCAGTTGCTCGGTTCCGACCGGGCTCTTCGGGCCGGCGTGCGGCAACGCTTGCGCGCCGTATTTCTGCAGCGGACTCCGTATTTCCTGTTTCCGTGGCGCGGCGTGCTGGCTTTGGCGAACCTGCTCCACGGCGCAGTGGAACGGGTTCCCCTCGCCCTGATGGGAAGCGTGCCCTCCTGGATTTCCGGCGCCGCCACCGCGGTGCGGAACGTCCGGGACGCGCGCGGTTTCTCCCGCGAAATCGAAGGGGGCATCCGCGAACACGCCGAAAACGCGATCAAGGCCCGGGTCCTTCCCCAGGTGCGGGATCTGGAGACTATGCTGAACCGCGAACTGGGCACCGCGAAAGACCGGCGGCGTGAAGGCGGCGACTCACTGTCGGTGCATATCTCAGGATTGAATACGTTCCAGTCGCGTTCGTCCGAGATTTTCAGTCGCGAGGTCGAAGGCGCCGCCCCGTCCCGCCGTTTCGCCGTCGGCTGCGGCATGGTCGGCTTCCTGATTTTTTGGGCGATCTTCGCCTGGCCGGTGTACGGGCTTTACCTGGATTTTTTCCAGGCCGTGCGCGAACTCCGGCTCGAGGAAGGCGGATCGGTCACGCGTTTTCCCGCCGCCCCCTTCGGCATGCTGGGCACCAGCCTTCTTCTGGCCCTGCTGCCCATGAGTTTCTTTATGTTGGTCTCCCTGTCCCTGCTGGTGCGGCCGGGCAAGGTGACCCGTTGCATGAATGCGATCCGCGGGGCGCACGAAGACACCGTGAACGAACTCGTCAATTCCGGCCTGCTCGCCGTTCAGGTCGAACATCCCCGGCTCGACGCCTGCTTGTTTCTGCT
>SLOW01000331.1 GCA_007132315.1 Opitutales bacterium | reverse complement strand
CCTAGTTTGCCGATGACAAGATTGAAGTCGAGGAGATTTTGGAAAAACTTCAGAATAGCGCTCATTCTTGCTCCAATTGTTCGCTTTCCTTAGAAATCTTCCCCCTGCTTTTTTGTCATGATGTCTTTTCTTTCAGGAGTCTGTGGGCGAAGCCCGACAGACTCCCAGCCAACCTCCAGCGAGAGAATGGTTTTGACGGCGCAGATCCGTTGCAGGATTGAAAGTGCAACCGCGAACCGCCGCGATCAGGGCCGCGGGGGTTTCGCGGCGCGGCGCAACCCCGGAACCATGAGCAAGACACCGGCGAGCATCGCTCCGGCTGCAATCAGTTGGGTCTTCGGAAAATGGGGAAAGGACGGCCAGCCAAACCAACCGGCCAGTGGGAGGTAGGCCAAGGTCGCCTGGCTCGCCAGCGCTCCGGCGGCCAGGAGAGTCAGTCCGGCCCAGCACGCGGCGTGGTTTCGGATCCAGCCGAAATAAATGGCGAAGGCGATCAGCATGGGGACCACGGTCCCGAGAAAGACTAGGTGCATGAAGACGATGATGGTGAAATGATTCGTCACCAGACCGATCAGACCGGGCCAGGCCGCCAGAGCCAAAAGAAGGGTCCGCAGCAGGAACGCGGCGAGCGCGAGCGAGGCGAGCCAGGCCAACAGCCGCTCTCCCCTGCCCTGAAACAGACGTTCCGGTCCGCATACCGCCCGCACGAATTGGTAACAGCCGACACATTGCGCGACGGCGCCAAGCGCCGCCGCGACGAAGACCCAGGCCGGCGGACGCATCGGTAACGCGGATACGGCCAGAGTCAGAACACAACCCGCCACCAGCCACCCGGATGCCCGCCGCGCCGGGGCTTCGAAGGCGCGTCCGCCCTGCCGGCCCATCGCTTGCAGTACGGCCGCCATCAGAAACAACAGGAACCAGCCGTTGTACTGAAAGTGCAGGTAGTAGGCCACCGCGAAGTCGTACCACGGCGAGGCGCGCATTCCGGCGACCATCAGCGGGCCGAGCGCCAGCGGTCCCAGCGACGATATCAGCAGGAAAATCCCGGCCGCCCACAGATAAAGACGGATTGTCGGCGAAGCTTCGTTTTCCCGCAGCAACCAGATGATGAACACCGCCGCACAGACCATGTGCGCGGTCGAAAACACGATACTCTCGCGCGCGTATCCCTGCAATGGAAACGCGATCAACATGCCGATCACCGCCGCCTGCGTCACCACGAACAGGACGGCGTACTTGCGTTCGTGGCCGGAGGGCACGAACAGCCGGACGGCCAGCGCGAAGAAGGCATTGAAGACCCACCCGAGAAAAGCCACATGCGAATGGGCGTGCAATACGTTGCCGTAGTCGATTCCGGGCAACGGCCAGATCACCTGCCAGCGCAGCAGGAACCCGAGGCCCGCGGCCACCGTGAAAAAGATCCACGCCACCGCGAACATCCGCTCCGGGGAAACCGTGGCTTCCGGCCGATGACACAAGCGCAATCCCATGGCGGCGAAGTCCGACAGACTCTTAGCGGAATCCGGACCCAAAGTCAGGCCCCCGACCGGGCCGTCACGGAACGCCGGACTTTCACCGCCGCCGCCAGATTTTCCAGCACGCCGGCGGTGGTCTCGAGTGACATGCACGCGTCGGTGATGCTCTGGCCGTAGGCGGGTTGTTCGTCCGCTTTCAAGTCCTGACGTCCCTCCTTCAGGAAACTCTCCAGCATGACTCCCTGAATACACCGGTTTCCTCCGGCGATCTGCTCCGCCAAATCCGCCGCCACGTCGGGTTGGCGCCGGTAGTCTTTGCCGCTGTTGGCGTGACTGCAATCCACCATGAGCGCCGGATTGAGGCCGACCTTCCGCAACGCCGCAACCGCTTCGGCGATGCTTTCGGCACCGTAATTGGGTCCGGTGCGCGCCCCACCCCGCAGGATGAGGTGGCCGGTGTCGTTGCCGCTTGTGTTGAAAATCGCGGTCACACCCTGCTTCGTCACCGACGGAAACCAGTGGGACGAGCGGGCGGAACGGATCGCATCGACCGCCATCTGAATATTGCCGCCCGTGCCGTTTTTGAAGCCGACGGGCATCGACAGCCCGGAGGCCAGTTCCCGGTGCACCTGACTCTCGGTCGTGCGCGCCCCGATCGCCGCCCAGACCACGAGGTCGGCGACGAACTGCGGGATAATTGTGTCGAGAAATTCGGTGCCGGTGGGCAAGCCGTGGGTCAGAACCTCCAGTAGCAGCTTTCTCGCCATGCGCAATCCGGCGTTGATTTGAAAGCTTCCGTCCAGGTACGGGTCGTTGATCAACCCCTTCCAGCCGACGACCGTGCGGGGCTTCTCGAAATACACCCGCATCACCACCATGAGTTCGCGACCCAAAGGCTCCGCCAACGCCTTGAGCCCCCGCGCGTACTCCAAGGCCGCCTCGGGGTCGTGAATCGAACAGGGTCCGACAACCACCAACAACCGGTCGTCGTCACCCAGCATGATGGCGGCGATCTCCTCGCGTTTCTCACGCACGAAGCGCGCCGACTCTGACTGGAGCGGCAGTTCTTCAATCAGAATCGCCGGAGGCACGAGGGGACGCAACGCCCGGATCCGGGTGTTGTCGATGTGGTTGAACGATTCTCCCGCTTTCCCGCCGGAGGACTCCACAATATGGTTGGTCGCTTCCATAACTCCCTGACAAAATTAATCGAAAAAAACTTCCCTGTCGCGCCAATTGTCGGGAAAATCCCGGGTCCTCACGGACGGTGTGGCCAAGGTGTTCGCGTTGCCAACGCCCCGCGGCAATGCGGGCCCTCCAGCACAAGAATCGTAGCGCCCAGCTTCAGCGGGCGTCTGTTCGGTGTGAGGACAGCCGTACATGGGTGGAACAGCGGGACGGAACCGAGAGTACCCGGTTGCCTCACCATTGGCCGGCCAGTGGCACCCGCCGCAAACAGCGAGGTGTCCGGATTCCGTCCGGATTCCACTCGCCCGCGACAAAAATTGGCCGGATGACGTATTTAAAGGCAGCCGGGGTATTTGACTTTTCAAGGAGGCGTCGCTTTGCCAAGGTGGCCGGATGCTGAATTTTTTCGTCTATAAATGGGTGCATCTCGCGGGTGTCTTCCTCCTGTTCCTCGCCTTCGGCGGGGTGTTCGTCGAACAGAAATGCAAGCTCGACAAGCAGCGATGGGCGGGCATCTGTCACGGCGTCGGGCTCTTCCTCCTCCTTCTCGGAGGCTTCGGCATGCTCGCCCGGATGAGCATTCACTGGCCGTGGCCGGGTTGGGTCTTTCTCAAGTTCGGGATCTGGCTCCTGCTGGGCTTCTGGCTGCTGGTCGTGCGCCGCCAGTGGTTGAAACCCGCGATCAGCTACCCGATCCTCTTCGTCCTG
>SLOW01000373.1 GCA_007132315.1 Opitutales bacterium | reverse complement strand
GCACCGGAGGGCGCGGCATGCCGGTGCAATTTGTGGTTCAGCATCCGAACTTCGAACGTCTCACCGAAATGCTCCCCGATTTCATGGAGCGGGCGAGGGACCGCCCGGAATTCAGTTTCGTCGATGTCGATCTCGAGTTCACCAATCCGGAAGTGCGCGTGCACATCGACCGCAACCGGGCGCAAGCCCTCGGCGTCTCCGTGCGCGACGTATCCGAAACCCTGCAAGCGGCGCTCAGCGAACAACGCTTCGGCTTTTTCCTGCGCGACGGCCAACAGTACGAGATCGTCGGACAACTCGAACGGGAGCGGCGCCTCGATCCCTCCGAACTCAACCGCCTGACGGTCGCGGGCAACAACGGATCGGTGATCACCCTGGACAATTTGATCGAACTCGACGAAACCGTTTCGCCGGCCGTCCTGCACCGCTTCAACCGGTTTCCGGCCGCCACCTTTTCGGCCAACCTGGCCTCGGGCCATACCGTGGCCGACGGCATAGCCGCCATGCGCTTGGTGGCGGGCTCGGTCCTCGACGAGAGTTTCACCACCGAACTGGCCGGCGAGTCGCGCGAGTTCGAAGAGACCGGAACCGGCCTCCTGTTCGTCTTCGGTTTCGCCCTGCTGCTGGTGTTCCTGGTTCTGTCGGCACAATTCGAGAGCTTCCGGGACCCGGCCATCATCATGCTCACCGTACCGCTGGCCCTGGCTGGGGGCCTGTTCGCCCTGTGGTATTTCGGAAAGGGGCTCAATATCTTCTCGCAGATCGGCCTGATCATGCTGATCGGTCTGGTGACCAAGAACGGTATCCTGCTGGTCGAGTTCGCCAACCAGTGCAAAGAGCGCGGACTCAACCTGCGCGATGCGGTGGAGGAAGCCGCGGCGCGGCGGTTTCGTCCGATCCTGATGACCGCCATTTCCACCATATTCGGAGTACTCCCCATCGCCCTGGCGGTCGGCGCGGGAGCGCAAAGCCGCATCCCCCTGGGGATCGCCGTAATCGGCGGCCTGATCATCGGCAGCGTGCTGACTCTGTTCGTGATCCCGGCCGCCTACCTGACCCTGGCTTCGGAAAAGTCCGGCCGGATCGCACCGCCCACCGCGGAATCATGACCACCTGGCTGAAATCGGCGAAAATCCCGGCGCTGGTTTCGATTTCCCCTCAATGTTGATGTAACTTTTCATCCTTTAAGGTGATTAACTTTACCGAGCTGGTATGGAAACGCTACCGGCATCTCGCGTACCGCTGGAAACCAATTGAATCTGAAACATCGACCGTCATGAAATCCATCCCTCTTTTTTCCCGCATCCCCCGCCGCCCGGTTGTCCGGCTTATGGCCGCCGTCCTGGCGCCGTTGATCGCGGCGCCACTCCTCTGGGCTGAAGACGAAGCCGAAACCGGCTCGGAGTATCTCGAACGCATCGAACTGCGTTCGGTCGCGAGTTTGCCCGGAATCACCCTCTTCAGTCTGCACGACCCGGAAAACGACGCCACTTTTTGGATCGAAATCGGCGAGACCCGGAACGATCTCGCGGCGGTGTCCTTCGACTCCGAATCCGGTCTCCTGACCGTACGTCACGGGGAGTCGGAACGCGAAATCGGCCTAACCAACCGCCGGGTCATCTTCGCCGAGGGAGACGACGGAGAGGAATTGAGCCGCAGGGAAGCCCGCCGTGAAGCCTTGGAGCAACGCCGCGAAGAGTGGCGCGAATTCCGCGAACGATGGGAAGCCGCCGCCGAAGAGGACGATGATATCCGCGAGATTTCCAATCACTTCGAAGAACTGCGCGGCGAATGGCGCGACCTGCGCCGGGATATGCGCGATGTGGACCGGGATTCGGATGAGTTCGAAGCCCTGCGCGACCGCGGGCGCCAACTGCGTGACGAACAGCGGCTGCTCAACCGCTACGCCAGTCAGACGATCGCCAATCACCCGGATTTCACGGAGGAAGACGCGGAGCGCGCCAACCGTGTGATGCAGGGGATCAATCGTCGTCGCGGAAGGTAACATGCGTTCCGCGGGCGGGCTTGCCCCTGACGGGGCGAGCCCGCAACCCGATCCCGATCGTCGCGGATTTTGATCCCTCGACAACGGGTTGACCTTTGCGTAAATCCTTCTCCTGGAATCCACGTATTCATACGAACTCCCGGTTAAATGTCTCGAATCAAACGGAACTCTCCGACCCCTAAACCACTTCTTGCTCTGGGCCTCGCCCTCGTTTTCAGCGTACTCCTGGCCGCCTGCCAAAGCGCCGGCAAACACCGCGCCGAAGCCGATCGCGCCGCGGACGCGATCATCACCCAGACGCAGGAGGAGGGCCTCGGACGCGCGGAGGAGTTCACCATCGAGCGCCCCAGCCAGACGTTCCGCCAACGGCTGATGCTCGACCAGCAGTTGCCGGCGATCGGGCCGGCCTCCTACGGTCCGGACTTTCTCGAGGATCCGGAACACTGGCCCGAAATCGGCACCCCGCTGTCCCGGCCGGATTTCTTTTTCCCTGGATCGGAGAACGGCAACGACACGGTCGAAATCAGCCTCGTGGAAGCACTGCGGATCGCCGCCACCAACAGTCGTGCCTACCAGTCCGAAAAGGAATCGGTCTTTAACGCCGCCCTCCAGCTCGACCTGGAACGCTTCCGCTTCGACAATACGTTTCGAGGTTCCATCGAAGCCATGTTCACCAGCGACCAGGGCTCCGGCGACAACAGCGCTCGGGTGGACAGTGAAGTCGGCGTTCAGCGCCAGCTCGAAAGCGGCGCCAACCTCTCCAGCGCCCTGGCGCTGGATCTGGTCAACCTCCTGCGCGGAGAGGGCTCGACCGCGCTGAACATGACTCTCGACAATTCGATCTCGATTCCCCTGCTGCGCGGCGCCGGGCGCCACATTGTCACCGAACCCCGCACTCAGGCGGAGCAAAACGTCCTGTACGCGATTTACGAATTCGAACGATTCAAACACGACTACGCCGTTCGCGTGGCGAACGAATACTTTTCCGTTCTCCAGCAACGCGACCAAATTGACAACGCCGAAGCGGCCTACCGCCGACTCATGCTGCTGGTGGAGCGTACCGAAGCCCTGTACGAGCGCGGCCGCGTCACCGGCATTGAGGTGGATCAGGGGCGGCAGGACCTGCTGCGGGCCCGCGAACGCCTGATCAGCGCCCGGGAAAACTACGCCCGGCAGCTCGATCAGTTTAAACTGACTCTCGGCCTGCCCACCGACGCCCGCATCGCTCTGTCCCAGGAGGAATTCGACATGCTGCGTGACCAGGCGGACGAAATGTTCGGCGAACGCGCCTCGGACATCGACATCGAAATCGACGAAGAGGCCGACCTGCCGGATGAACCGGATCCGGAAGAGCGGGGACGCTACGAATTCGACGAGTCCCGAGCCCTCACACTCGCCATGGATAACCGCCTCGATATCCGTATCGCCGAAGGCGAGGTGTACGACGCCCAGCGTCGCGTGATCGTCGCGGCCGACGCCCTGCGTCCCGGACTGAACCTGAGGGGAAGCGCGGTGTACGGTGGCCGGCTGACCCGCGACGGCGGCCGGTTCGCGCCTTCCGACGGCGTCTATACAGCCGGCTTGGAGCTCGATGCGCCCTGGTCGCGCCGATCCGAACGCATCGGCTTCCGCCAGAGCCTGATTCAGGTGGAATCGGCCGTCAGGAGTTTCCAGAACCTGGAAGACCAAGTTAAGCTCGATGTCCGAAACGCCCTGCGGGCCCTCCTCGAGCAGCGCGAAGGGTTCCGGATTCAGACGGAAGCCCTCAACGTCGCTGAACGCCGGGTCGAGCAAACTCAGGCGTTCCAAGAAGTCGGCCGCGCCGAAACCCGCGACGTCCTCGAAGCCAACGAGTCCCTCCTTCAGGCGCAAAACTCCCTGGTCGATTCCCTCGTCGGCTACCGCATCGCCGAACTGAACCTGCAGCGGGACCTCGGAGTCCTCCACGTGGACCACCAGGGCCTTTGGAACGAATTTGATCCGAACGAAGTCACAAATAACAACGACACACCCAACACTCATGAGTAAGCCCACCAACGCCCAAGAAAAACCAAGCCGGAGCGGGCAACTGTTCTGGCCGGCTTTGATCGTCATCGCCATTCTGGGAGTCGGCGCCCTGATCGCCACCTGGCTCGCCTCCGATGGCGGAGCAACCTATTCCGGTCCCACCGCCGAGGTGCGCCGCGGCGACCTGACCATCAGCGTCACCGAATCCGGATCCCTGCGAAATCGGGACCAGGAAATCGTCACCAATCGCGTCGAAGGGCGCACCACCATCCTCTGGATTATTGAGGAAGGCCAGTTTGTCGAGGAAGGAGATCTGTTGGTGGAGCTGGATTCCAGCGATCTGGAAGACAGGTTGATCGAACGCGAGATTTCCGTTCAAAACGCGGAAGCCGACTACATCCGGGCCGAACAGGAACTCAAAGTCACCGAAAGCCGGACCCAGAGCGAAATCGCCGAAGCGGAACTGGCCCTGCGCTTCGCGATTCTGGACCGCGACAAATACCTCGGTGACGATGGCGAGTACGCTCAGGAAAAAGACCGGTTGCAGTCGAACATTCGCCTCGCCGAAGAGGAACTCAACCGCGCCGAACAGGAATTCGAGGATTCCCGAGAACTGCACCGGCGGGGCTTCATCACGCCCCTCGAAATGGAACGGGACCGGCTCGCGTACGAGCGCGCGCAAGTGGACCTCCGCATCGCAGAGGGCAACCTGCGCCTGCTCGAAGCCTACACGCACGAACGCCAGCGCCAGCAACTGGAGAGCGACGTTGTCCAGGCACGCGAGAGTTTGGAACGCACGCGCATGCGGGCCGAGGCCGACATCGTCCAGGCCAGGGCCAACTACAGCGCCCGCCGTCAGGAGCTCCAAAGGCAGCGCCAGCAACTGGCGCGCCTCGAGCAGCAAATCGACATGTGCACGATTTACTCCCCCTCCGCCGGCATGGTCGTCTATGAAACCAGTGCGAATACCGGTCGCCGCGGTAGCCAGGAACCGCTGGAAGCCGGACAGGAGGTGCGCGAGCGCCAGGAATTGATTTATCTGCCGGCCTCACAGGGCATGATCGCGGAAATCAGCGTCCACGAATCCTCCCTCGACCGGATCGAGGTCGGCATGCCGGCACGCGTGACGGTGGACGCCCGCCCCGGCCGTGTTTACGAAGGCACGGTCCGCCGCATCGCCCCCATGCCCGACGCCCAAAGCATCTGGCTCAATCCGGATCTGACCGTTTACAACACCCACATCGAAGTCGATGCCAACGATCTGCGCACCGGCATGAGCTGCCGCGCCGAAATCGTTGTGGACGAACTGGAGGACGTCCTGTACGTCCCGCTCCAGTCCGTCATCCGCTACGACGGCCGACACTATGCCTACGTCCTGACCCCGCGCGGCCCGCAACCGCGCCGGGTCGAGATCGGTCTCGACAACAACCGCGTCGTACACGTCCGCAGCGGTCTGGACGAGGGTGAGGTCGTCCTCCTTGCCCCGCCCCTTCACGAACGTCTTGAAGGCGAAGAACCGCCGGCCGACACCCCTGCGGGCGAGGGAATGCCCGAACCGGTACAACCCGAAACCACCACGTCGCTTTCCGCCGACACCTCCGGGGCGAGCTGAACCGAACAAGGCACCAGGTTTTCCATTTGTCCATGACTGATTCCGTCCAGACCAAACCGACCAAGAATTCTCCCGTGAGCGCCAACGCCATCGTACGTCTGGAGAATGTTCGCAAGATCTACCAGATGGGCTCGGAACAGGTGCACGCGCTGGCGGGGATGAGCGTCGGCTTCGAACCCGGAAGCTTCTGGGCCATCATGGGGCCGTCCGGCTCGGGAAAGAGCACCATGCTCAACCTTCTCGGTTGCCTCGACCGTCCGACCTCGGGCACATACGTCCTGGCCGGCGAGGATGTCAGCCAAATGGAGGACGACGCCCTGAGCCAGATCCGGCTGACCTACCTGGGCTTCGTCTTCCAGAGCTTCAACCTCATCGCCCAGTTGACGGTACGCGAGAATATCGAGCTCCCCCTGTTTTACCTCGGCTGGGAGCCCCGGGAAAGCGCCCGCCGAGCGGCGGAGCTGGCCGAGCGGGTGGACCTGGGCGACCGCCTGGCGCACCGTCCGGCGGAACTCTCGGGGGGCCAGCAACAACGCGTGGCCATCGCGCGCGCCCTGGCCAACGACCCCCAGGTCATCCTCGCGGACGAACCCACGGGAAACCTCGATTCCGCGACCGGCGAACACATCATGGAACTCCTGCGCGACCTGAACAAACAAGGGAAAACCATCATCATCGTCACCCACGAACCCGAAGTCGCCGCCTGGGCCGACCATCGCCTCCACATGCGTGACGGCCTGGTGGACCATATCGACTGATCGGGTACGTCTTCTTATGAATTTCCATCGCAATTTCCTACTGGTTCAACTCGGCGTGAAGACGCTGCTTTTGCACAAACTGCGCTCCATGCTCACCATGCTGGGAGTGGTTTTCGGAGTGGGCAGCGTGATCGCCATGCTGGCGGTGGGTACCGGCGCCAGCCAGGAGGCGCAGGATCAAATCCGGCGACTCGGCAGCCAGAACATCATCATCCACTCGGTGCAGCCGCAAGAGGACCAGTCGAGCGAGCGCGTGCGCATGAGTGTGTACGGCCTCACCTACGACGACGACTTGCGGATTCGCGAAACCATCCCTTCGGTCAACCGGACTGTTCCGGCCAAACTGATTCCCCACGACGCCCGCGTGCGTGGCCGGAATATGGAATTGCGGATCGTGGGCACCACCCCCGCCTGGTTCGACCTGGTGGAGCGCGAACTGCTGGCGGGCCGGCGCTTGCAGGAATCGGATATGGAGCGCAACACCAATGTCTGCGTCCTGACCGAACGTTCGGCCCGAAGGCTCCTGGCCACCGAGGAACCTATTGGCGAGAGCATCCGGGTCGGCCGGAACTACTATCAGGTGGTCGGAATTATCCGCTCCGAAACCGGAGGCGCCGCCGGAGGCGTGCAAACGCCGGACCAGGAGGTGGACGCCTACATTCCGATGACCACGGCCCGCGAACGGTTCGGTGACATCGTTGTCCGCCGGCGCGACGGCTCGATGGAGCGATCTCTGGTGGAGCTGCACCAACTTGTGGTCGAGGTGGACGCCATCGAGAACGTGCAGGCGACGGCCGCGGCCATCGAGAATATGCTGCAGCGCTTCCACACCCGGGAGGACTACCGGGTCAGCGTGCCGCTCGCCCTGCTCCGCCAAGCAGAGGCGACACAGCGGACGTTCAACATCGTACTCGGCTCGATCGCGGGAATCAGTCTCCTGGTGGGCGGCATTGGTATTATGAACATCATGTTGGCCTCGGTCACGGAACGAACGCGCGAAATCGGTATCAGACGGGCCATCGGCGCCCGCCGATCACAGATCGTCGGTCAATTCCTGATTGAGACCATCGTGCTGTCGAGTATCGGCGGTCTGATCGGCATCTCCTTCGGCATCACCGTTCCGCAGGTCATCGAATACTTCGCCGGCATGCCGACGATTGTGCCGATGTACGCCATTGTGCTCTCGCTGGGCATCAGCGTGGCGGTTGGGGTCATTTTCGGCCTCTATCCGGCTATCCGAGCCGCCAAACTGGATCCGATCGTCGCTCTGCGCTACGATTGACCCGGATGCGCGGGGGCCGACGGCATCGCGCGCACATCGATACAAGCGCACCGAAAGCTTGAATCCGCGCCGTCCCCGGCTTCAAGATGGACGGCATGATGACGAGTCCCGGCACCAAAAGGTCCGAAAGCCTGTTCGCCCGCGCCCGCCAAGTGATTCCGGGCGGCGTCAATTCGCCCGTGCGCGCCTTTCGCTCGGTGGGAGGAACGCCATTTTTCACCGAACGCGCCGACGGTCCATACCTCCACACGGCCGAAGGCAAACAGTTGATCGACTTCGTCTGCACCTGGGGCCCCGCCATCCACGGACACAACGCGCCTGAAATTCGCACCGCGCTGGAGGAAGCGCTGCCGCGGGGAACCAGCTTCGGCACACCTGCCCCGGCCGAAGTGGAAATGGCGGAACGCCTGGTGCGTACCGTCCCTTCCGCCGAAAAGGTCCGCCTCGTCAACAGCGGCACCGAAGCCACTATGTCCTGCGTCCGGCTGGCCCGGGGATTCACGGGGCGCGACAAGATCATCAAATTCGCCGGTTGTTATCACGGGCACGTCGATTCCCTCCTGATTTCGGCGGGATCAGGCGCGCTCACCCACGGGCGCCCGGACAGCGCCGGCATCCCGGAAAGCTTCGCCCGGGAAACCGTGGTGATCGACTACAACGATTCCCACGCGTTCCGCGAGGCCTTCAACGCGAACTCGGGACAGATCGCCGCGGTGATTCTCGAGCCGTATCCCGCCAACGTCGGCCTGATTCTCCCCCACGCCGGTTACCTGCGGGAACTTCGCAAGCTGTGCGATGAAGCGGGCGCGCTGCTCATTTTCGACGAAGTGATGACCGGCTTCCGGGTCGCCCCGGGAGGTGTCCAGGAGGCGGAGGGGGTTCAACCCGACCTGACCGCCCTGGGAAAAATCATCGGCGGCGGGCTCCCGGTCGGCGCCTTCGGCGGCCGGGCCGACATCATGGATCACCTCGCACCGGAAGGTCCGGTCTATCAGGCCGGCACACTGAGTGGCAACCCTCTGGCCATGGCTGCGGGCAACGCCTCTCTGCGGTTGCTGGAAGAGCGCCCCCCCTACGAAAAGCTCGCCGCGTTCGGCCGGCGCGTAGCCGACGCCGCAACCGAAGCCGCCCGCGAAAAAGGCATCCCGCTTCAGGTCCCGCACAGCGGGTCGATGTTCTCGTTCTTTCTTTCCGAAACACCGGTCACCAACCACCCGCAGGCGGTGGCGGCGGACCGCGACGCCTTCGGCCGCCTCTTCCACCACGCTTTGGCCAACGGCGTTTACCTGCCGCCGTCACCGTTCGAAACCTGCTTCATCAGCGCCGCGCACACCGAATCGACCATTGATCAGACCTGCGACGTCTTGCGGCGGGGCATCCGCGGCCTCTGATCGTCAGGCACACCGTACGGTACGGTCGCTTCAGGCGATGAGGTGAGCGATGTGGCGCTTGTAGAAATCCTCGGCGCCGGCGAAAATCTCGCGCGGGTCCTCCATGGCCAGGAGTTCGCTCGTCAGCTTCACCATCTCCCGGTGCTCCGTGTTTCGGACGATGTACTTGATCGCCGGGAGGCCCGTGACGGCGATACTCAATTCGTCGATCCCAATTCCCACGAACAGGGGAACCAGAACGGGATCACCCGCGATCTCGCCGCACAGGGCGACCTTGATATTTTGCCGGTGGGCCGCGTCCACCACCGTGTGTATCATGCGCAGCACCGCCGGATGCGTCGGCTCATAAAGATGGGCGATCCGCTCGTTCACCCGGTCAATGGCCAGCAGGTACTGGATCAGGTCATTGCTGCCGATACTGAAGAAATCGCATTTCTTCGCCAAAATGTCGGCCGTGAGCGCCGCGCTGGGGATCTCGATCATGGCCCCCACCCGAATGGATCGATCGTAAGGGATACCGTCGGCATCGAGCTCACCCATGGCCTCCTTCAGGATCCCGTTGGCACGGTCCAACTCGCCTACCCCGCTGATCATCGGATACATCATCTTCACGTTCCCGTGGACCGACGCTCGCAAGATGGCCCGCAACTGGGTCTTGAACAGGGCGACATCCTCCAGGCAAAAACGGATCGCCCGCAACCCCAGAAACGGGTTCGCTTCGGTCTCAACGCGGAATGCGCTGCTGGGAAACTTGTCGCCTCCCAGATCGAGGGTGCGGACCGTGACAGGCGCTGGTGCGATCGTCTCCGCAACTTTGCGATAGGCCTCGTACTGCTCGTCCTCCGAGGGAAATTCGGCGGCGTTCAAGAACAGGTATTCCGTCCGGAACAACCCCACCCCCTCGGCCCCGAAACGCTCCAGGCGGTCGATCTCACCCGGCCCCTCGATGTTCGCCATCAGATCGATCCGAACCCCGTCGCGGGTCTTCGTCCGGCGGTCGATCTGGGCCAGCATCTTCTGCTCCAGTGAGCGCTTCTCCTCTTGAACCTTACCGTACCGGAACAGCGTCCGGGATGTCGGGTTGACAATGACCAGCCCCTCGTACCCGTCCACCAGAACATTGTCACCATTCCTCAGCATCCGGGTGCAGTTGCGCATGCCGACAACGGCGGGAACCTGGATCGAGCGGGCCATGATCACCGCATGGCTGGTCTTGCTGCCGGCGTCCGTCACGAAAGCGAGCACTTTGCCCTTCTCGATGTTCGCCGTGTCGGAAGGAGAAACGTCCCGGGCGACGATTACCCGGCCTCCGGTGACCTGGGAGATCCCATAATAATGGTCCCCAATCAGGTTGTGCAGCAATCGACGGGAGACATCCCGAATGTCATTTGCCCGCTCCCGGAGGTACTCGTCGTCCATCTGGGCGAACGCGTCGATATACCGCTGAGCCACCCGGTTGAAACAGAATGTGATATTGCGCCCGCTCTCCCGGGTCTCGCGAATGGTTTCCTCGATCAACGCCCGGTCCTCCAGAACCAGAAGGTGCGCGTCGAAAACTTGCGCCTCACCGGGCCCCAACCGCTGGGCGACTTCGTTCTGCAGTTTGCTCACCTCCTGCCTCGTCTGGAGCAGAGTCTCCTCGAATCGCTCGATCTCGGCCTCCATGTCGCCGGGTCGGATCTCCGTGTCGGGAATGTCCAGCTCCCGCAGCAAAAACAAATAAACCTTTCCCTGCGCCACTCCAGGGGAAGCTGCGATGCCCTTGTAAACCAATTCCTCCGGCTGGTCCTCGGAATCCATCAAATGCTGTTCGGTGAGAAAGTTTCGAACTCGGCACCGATCCGGCAGAACGGGCCATTTGCGGAAGGCACGACACCTTTATTTCAGCCGCCGGCGACGGATGGGTCAATTTTCTTTTTGAGGATACGCACACAGGTGCAAAGGGCCTTCGGACCGAAGGCCTCCCGGACGCAACCTGCGATATCCTCGGGCGCGACGTCCCGGGTCGGCAGGGCGAAACAGGCGCTGCCGCTTCCGCTCATCAGAGCGGGTACGCCCGGGTCCCGCCGGATCTCATTCAGAAACTGGGATATCGCCCGGTATTTTCGCCCGACCACAAATTCGAAGTCATTTCTCATTAACGACTCCAGACTCAGACGCCCCTTCCGCCAACCCGCCAAATCGGCCTCCGCCTCCACTTCGGGCCGGTAGGACCCGGCCTCCGCCAATCGCGCGTAAGCCCACGCGGTGCCCACACTCGCGTACGGCTTCCAAAGGACGAGCCGACGGCCGAGCAAGGACTCGACTTCGGAGTCGGCTGGAGTTTCGATTTGCTCCCCCTTGCCTCGCATGATCACCGGCCCCTCCCGCAGGAACAGCGGGCAGTCGGCGCCGAGATCGACCGCCATTTCCGCCAATTCCGTTTCGCTCGCCCGACAACCGGACAAGCGATTCAGAGCCCGCAGGGCCCCGACCGCGTTGCTGCTGCCGCCTCCCAGCCCCGAGCCGACCGGAATCCGCTTGGTCAGCCCGAACGCGAAGCCGTCCGCGGACGCGTACGCCTGCCGAAAACGGCGCGCCGCCCGCAACACCAGATTGTCTCCGTCCTCCGGCACCAGAATCCCCGCCACCTTCAGCGAGAATCCGGCCTCCCCGGTCCGCCGCACCGTCATCGAATCCCCCAGGGAAATCGGAGCCACCAGGGACACCAGATTGTGATACCCGTCGTCCCGCCGCCCGGTAACCGCGAGCGTGAGATTCACCTTGGCCGGACAGAAAACGGAAACCTCATCCATCTCACGAACATCCCCGCGCCCGGGCCCGCGGGCAAGACCGCAATCCGGAAATCAACAGGTCAGCGGGCGGCGCCATCACGACTCCCGTTTGCTCAGCACGTGACGGTTCGCGATGGAGATGCCACTGAGCAAGGCGCCGACGATCCCGAGGAAGCCCTGGTCGGTGCCGCAGATAAAGAGGTTGCCGACCGCTGTGGTGCCGTCGCGCGCTTTGCGCGGGGCGCCGTACACCGCCCCGTTGACGTGTCCGGTGTAACGGTGAATGGTGGTGGGGGTGAACATGTCGCGGGCCACGGTCAGGCGTTCCACGGCGGCGGATTCAACCGGGGCCAGAAAGCGTTGCGCCGAGGCGGTCACCCGGTCGAACCACGCCCGTTTACACTCGCGGTACTCCGATTCGGACAGCGCCGCCCAGCGATCGTAACTGGCGAGGCAGGTGACGCGAAACAGCCCCTCCTCGAGTTTGCGATCGCCGTAATCGAAATTGTTCGGAAAACATATCACCCCGCTGCGCGGATCGACCAAGTCGCCGGGCACGGCGTATTCGAAACGCTCGGAATCGTTGAAGAAGACGATCGTGTCTTTCCATCCCAGGTCGGCGGGCTGGCACGCGAGAACACTGATGGTTTCCACAAAGCTCAGCCGGCCCACATTGTCCGGTTCCGATTCTTTCTCCTCCTTGTGCCGGCCGCTCGCGCGACAGAGCCGCCGGGTCTCTTCCGCCCCGGCCGAGGACAGGACCGCGCCGGCGGTAAGGGTCGTTCCCCCGTTCACGACCACGCCGGTCACCCGCCCGTTTTCAACCCGGAGCTCGCGTACTCCGCACCCCATGTACCGCTCGGCTCCCGATTCCCGCAATCTCGCCAGCAGCACCTGGGTCAGGCGGCGCACCCCTTCGTAGGGGCGGGCCAACCCCTCCAGGAAAATGGACCGGAACATGATGGCGAACTGGGAGAGATCCATATCTCCCTCCCGCGCGCTGCCGT
>SLOW01000143.1 GCA_007132315.1 Opitutales bacterium | reverse complement strand
GACCTGGCCGAGGCCGACCGCCGCAACCGAAGCTGGCGGGAGAAGTTGCAAGGCGTCGAACAATGCCTCACCGAAGGTTCAACCGCCGCCAATCCCGCGGACCTCGCCGCGCTCGCCGTTTATCTCCGTTGGCTGCACCGCGGCCGCATCGCTTGTCAGGAGGATTCCCGCCATTTCCGCCCCCACCATCACGCCCGCGCCGGCGCGGCGATCGAGAAGATCCTGCTGGAACGAAAAACCCCCGAAAACGCGCCCATCATCCGGCGCATCCTTCCTTTTCTCCCCTCCCACGATACGCCGTTCACCCAAAGCGAACCGCTCACGCGCATCCGCGACATCGCCCACCGCAACGATATCCCGAAAGACCTCAAAAACGAAATCAAACACCGCCTGCAGAACAAACTGCACCGCTGCGCGGGGCCGGAGGACCTGGAAACATCGAAGGAATTGCTCGCAAGAGTCGAGGGGGGCGATTACCCGGACGAGTTCGTGGCGGAATTCCGCCTGTTTCACGCCGAACTGGAGGCCTTTTTCAACGCCCAGGGCCTCAACCAACGGCTCGGCGCCCTGCGGGAATCCCTTCCGGCCGAACCGCGCCGCGACGCCGCTCGGCTGCTCGACGACGAGCATCGCGAAAACGGCCGCACCCGCGAATTGCTGTCCCGCCTGCGGACCATGACCCGGCTGCGGACGGGGCTGGCCGCCTGGAGCGCCGACCGCGCCGATCCCGACGGCCAATCCGCCCGCCTCGCCGAGATCGAACTCGAAGCCGCCGCCTTCCCGCTCCTGAGCACCTTGATCAACCGGATGGAATCGCGGAAAACGACGCCGTGGAAGGAAGCGATGGAAGCCGTTTCCCTGGCGCTCGAAAATCTGGAAATCGGAGAAACCTTTCCGGAAGAAGCCGCCGCCACCCGACGGGAGCTCGATACCGTTCGCGACCGTTTCGATCCGGGCGATTCACTCCTGGCGCTCCGGCTCAAAGCCTCGCTCGACCGCTCCCGCCGCCTCTGCGATCGCACCGCCGACTTTGTCATCGCCACGTTCCACCGGCCCGCCGAAGAGCTCGGACGGCTCCTGGACATTCCGGAACGGGACATCGCCCTGTTCTGCGAAGCCGACCTGCGGGCGGGACCGGCTTTCCAGTTGTCGAAACTCGTGGCCTTTCTCGCCCGCCACCTCTGCCTCGAAAACGGCTGGAAGGAATGGGAACCGCTGGTTCCCGGGCGGGCGGAAGGACGCCTGGAAGCAATCGAGTCTCTCGACTCGTATCAGCAAGACGGAGACAACGGCGCAAAACGAATCCTGCTGATCGGGCGGGCGAACGGCGAGGAGAACATACCCGCCGGAGCGTCCGGCCTCGTGCTGCTCCACACGATACCGCACCTCTCCCACCTGGCCGTGCGGGCGCGGCAGGGGCGGGTGCCGTTTGTGTTCACCGAATCCGGCGACCACCACACCGAACTCCGTGAACTCCTCGGCAGCCACCTGCGTCTCGACGTGACCCAGGAAAGCCTGACCTGGCAACCGGTCGAAGCCGCCGCCAACGAAGCCCCCGCCGCACCGGCCGGCGGCGCACCCGACATTCCGTCACCCGACCCGACCGCCAACCCGCCGATCCTGCCCCTGGCCGAAGTCAACGCCGCCCGAGCCGGAAACAAAGCCGATTCCCTGCGCCGGCTCGCGGCCCACGCCGCGGACAACAACGCCTACAAGGTGCCGCCCACCCTGGTCCTGCCGTTCGGCGTCCTCGACTCGGCGCTCGACGCGGCCGGCGTGGATCGAAGCGATATCCTCCAGCTATCCGGCGACGCCCTTTGCGAACGGCTGGCCGAGCTGCGCTCCGCCATCGATACTCTGCCCGTTCCGGACGATATCCTTTCCGCCGCCACCGAAACCTTCGGCCGGGACGCCCGGCTGATCGTCCGCTCCAGCTCGGCCGCCGAAGACGGCGAAACGTCGGCCGGTGCCGGAATCTATCTGTCGGTACCGAACGTTTCCCCGAACGATCTCCCCGGCGCCATCCGGCGCGTCTGGGCCTCGCTGTGGGAGGAGAAGCCGTGGGAAAACCGCCGGTGTTCCGGCCTTCCCGAGCAGACCGACCACATGGCCGTTATCCTCCAACCCCTGACGGTTCCCGACGTGTCCTTTATCGCCCATTCCGCCCATCCCGTCACCCGGGAACGCGATCACGTCTATTTGGAGGCCGCCCTCGGCCCCGGTGACATCCTCACCTCGGCGACCGAACCGGGATCGCCTTGCCGCTTGAGCGTGTCCTCGAGCGGCGACACCGTGCACACCCTCGCCTTTCCCTCGCTGAGCCACCGACTGGTTCCCGGAAGCTCCGGCGGGCTCCAACCGGAAACCGCCGATTACAGCGCGTGCCCGCTCGTCAACGACACCGCCTTTCGCGAGGCGTTCGCCCGTCGCGTCGCGGCGATCGCCCGCGACCTCGCCGCAACCCTCGAACACCCGCAGGACATCGAAGGTTTCCTCGACGGGGATACCCTCTCGATCGTCCAATCCCGCCCCCAACCCGGTCTTTGAAACGAGGTATGAAACGCGAAAACAACCTGGACCGCCTGACCGCCGAAACGGAACCCTGGGACTTCATTGTCATCGGCGGCGGCGCCACCGGCCTGGGTACCGCCGTGGATGCCGCGGCCCGCGGCTACCGCACGCTGCTGGTCGAGCGCCGGGACTTCGCCCTGGGCACGTCCAGCCGCAGCACCAAACTGGTTCACGGCGGCGTGCGCTACCTGCGCCAGGGCAACGTGTCGCTCGTGCTCGAATCCCTCCGCGAGCGCGGTCGCCTCGAAGCCAACGCGCCTCACCTCGTTCACCGCCTCGGCTTCGTCATCCCGGCGTATTCCCGGACGGACCGGCCCTTCTACGGCACCGGCATGAAGCTCTATGACCGGCTGGCCGGACCGCTGAGCCTGGGACGGTCGCGTTTCCTCTCCCGGCGCGAGACCATCGACCGCCTTCCCACTGTCAATCAGGACCGTCTCCGCGGCGGCGTTCTTTACTTCGACGCCCAGTTCGACGACGCCCGGCTCGCAATCAACCTGGCCCGAACAGCGCACGATCATGGCGCGGCCGTGATCAATGACTGTGAAGCGGTCGGACTCGAACGGCGGGCCGACCGCCTGTCCGTCGTTCAGTTGCGGGACCGCGAAAGCGGGGCCGAACTCGAAGTGCGCGGCCGCTGTGTGATCAACGCCGCCGGCGTGTTTGCCGACGCCGTCCGCCGCCTCGACGACCGCGACGCGCCTCCCAACCTCGTTTTCAGTCAGGGCTCCCACCTCGTCCTGCCCAAGGAATTCCACCCGGGGGACAACGCGCTTATGGTTCCGAAGACGGCCGACGGCCGCGTCCTCTTCGGCGTCCCCTGGCACGACCGCGTGATTGTGGGCACCACCGATGTCGCGGTGAAAGAGGTCACCGACGAACCCGCGCCGCGGGATGAAGAACTCGAATTCCTGCGGGAACACGCCGGCCGTTACCTGCAACGCACGCCCCGGCCGGGCGAAATCCTGAGCGCCTACTCCGGCCTGCGGCCCCTGGTTTCCCCGGGGTCGGACGGCGCTCGCACCGCGTCGATTTCCCGCGATCACACCATTTCGGTGTCCGCATCGGGACTGGTCACCATCATGGGCGGCAAGTGGACCACCTACCGCCGCATGGCCGCCGACGTCGTCGATCGTGCCGAAACCGCGGCCGGTTTTCAGCACCGCGCCTGCTCCACGGTACATCTGCCCATCCACGGCGCCGAATCCGATTCGCAATCCCGGGAACCCCTCGGCGTTTACGGAAGCGACGCCGCGGCGATCGAATCTCTCGCCGTCGAAGACCCCGGCCTCGCGAAACCACTGCACCCCGACCTCCCCTGCATCAAAGCCGAACTTGTCTGGGCCGCGCGACATGAAATGGCCCGAACGCTGGAGGACGTCCTCGCCCGGCGAACCCGCTCTCTGGTCCTCAATGCCCGCGCCGCCATCGAAGCCGCGCCCGAAGCCGCCCGCCTGCTGGCCGGCGAACTGAACCGGAATGCCGCGTGGCGGGAGGAACAACAACGCGCGTTCGAAAAACTCGCCGGGCGATACCTCGTCCCGGAATAACATCCTGTGCGCACCATGACGGAAACCTTCGAACATCCCGCGGCCATACGCCGTGAATACATCAAATACACCTCCCTCCGGATCCTGCTCTGGCTGGTCATCGGCGTACCCTTCTGGGTCTTCGGAACAATCATGTATTTCCGCGGCGACGGTTACGCGGGCCTGTTTCTGGCCGCCTTCTTCACGGTGATGAAAACCGGCTTTGAAGTATTCTTTTTTTGCGCCTTCCGTCCCGTACTCCGACTGTCCCGCCGGCGCATCGTTCACCGCAACCACCGCCTCGAACAGGAGGACGAGACCGGCTCGGTCATCACCTCCATCGATTTGGAGCGGGCGTGGTCGCTGAGTTTCGACTACAACACGCTCGGCCACGCCCTGTACACGCTCGACCAGGAGGGTCGGACCCTCACCTTCACCTCCCGTCTGAACGGCGCCCAACGCCTGGTGGCGGACATGCTGGGCCGGCCCGACCTTTGGCCCCCGCGCCCCGTGCAGCCGGAATCAGCCGCCACGCGTTACCACCGCCGCGCCGAAACCAACACGCCGCCGCGTTCCCCCGGCGCCTCGTAAATCCGGCGCTGTTGACGGGGTGTATTTGAGGTGTCCGGCCGGATCCCCGATGCTCAATCATCGTCCTCCAAGTGCGGCGACACCATCGGGAGAAGGGAAAAAAGGATTCCCTGAACCCAGCCGTTGGCATGGGAAACGGTACGCCCGTCGGTAATGCCCGCGGTCTTGAGAATCTCGCGCACCGCATCGGGGGCGTCGCCCGGGTACCAATAAAACCAATACGCGAAGAGCCCCTCCCCGTTGCGCGCTGCGACCAGGGGCAGGAAGCCGTCACAGACCAAGGTGATGAAACGGGTACCCGGCACGGTTCCGGCGGCGACGTACTCGTCGAGGCGCCGATGGCGTTCCGGCAACTGATAGTCGCGCCGGAATCGGGACGCCAATTCGATGAATGTCGCCGGCCGGCGGGGATTCTCGGTCGGCCGGGGCCAGGTCATCACCTCTTCCCCCAACCGCTCGGGCCAATCCGGCCGCTTCTTGGCCCACCGCACATACTGGCGCAAGCGGGTCACCGGGTGATTGGCCGGGCGCAAGCCGTCCCTTGTCCAGGTATCGGGTACGGAGCCGACGAGCGTCTCCGGCACGGGGCGTTCGGAAGCGAGGTATTCGAGGGAAAAGCGGGCCGCCACCGCCAGCATCGGACCGCGATTGTAGCGATACCCGAGGCATTCCAGCGCCGTGTGGTGGCAGGCTTCGTCCCAATCCATCATCTCCAGGCGCCGACGGGCGAAAAAAACTTTCTGCTCCCAGCGCTTCCAGGCTTGCACCAGGAGCCGCTCGCGACGTTCTTCGATGGACAGCGCCAACAGATTTTCGAGCAGTTTGCCGCGCTCCTGCTCCAGGTTTCCCGCAGTCGAAATCGCTTCGTCGGCCGCGTACTCCTCCAGATCGTGGTACAGACAATCGAGAAGGACAAAACAGGGAAGCTCCTCGCCGGAAACGGTCCGCGCGGGATCGGTCCCCTTCTCCGGGGGAAACAGAACGACGTGCAGGGCCACTCCCTGGTACGCGGGATCGGCGTCGTGACGATGCCGGCGCCAATCCTCGACGCGAAAATGCACCTCCACATCTCCCGCCACCAGTCGGTCACCCAGAAAAAATCGCGCCCCTTTGAAATCCGGCCCGCCCAGGCGATTCCATTCACCCGGATATTCCACCCGCAAGGCCCGGCCATCGACGGTACGGATTTCCGCCAGTTGAAACAACCCCCGCATCCAGATTTTCTGCAGGAGGATTTCGGACACCGTATAGGGACCGTAAAGACCCTGAAATTCCGCTACTTCCGCCGTAGCCATAGCGGAAATTCTGTCGCGGCGCGGGTCCGGAACGCAATGTTATTGTCGGCGAAATCATCCCGGACCTCATTTCCAACGGTTGGAAAACCGCTTGCCGGGAGATAGCAAAAAGAGCGTATCCCGGAAATACGAAACCATCCAGGTTCCGGGCTTCACCGGATCGGGCAGATCTATCAGACGGCGGAACGGCAGTACCCGCAATTCACCCTCACCGGAGGAGTGCTCCTTCCGGCGTCCGGACAAGGCCAGCAGATCCTCAGCGGCCTCAATCACGACGGATTCCGTTTCGAGTCCGGAAATGCCGAGGCGGATTTCAAACGATTCTCCCAGGTCGAACACTTCCGGCCGCGGATAACTCCAGCCGGAACAGGAGACATCGGTGGCGGCCGCCGTCCCGGCGATCAAAAACGTATCGAGATTCGCGCGCTGCTTCAGGGCAGGCAATGTCGGTAAGTGATCGTGGTAACTCATTGCAACAACCTCCTTTCATCCTGTGACTGTGTCTTTTTCACTCATTGGTCAGTTTCGTACATTCTCCGCCCGGCCAATCTCCCGTTTAGTGGCGAAATCGAGCCGAAACCATTCACGTACTCCATCCGATCGCACTCGTTTGCACCGATAAGCAAAGACAGTGCCAAAACGAAAAAGTCTTCCGGGGAAATCAACGGCCGCGGCCGGCGCCGCGTCACCGGGACCCGGGGATCCAGCCCTTGATCGGATCCTCGACCGCCGAGACGCTCGATTCCCAGATCCTAAAGCGAAACCTCGGCGTATTCCGAAACGCGGATCACCGGGTCGGTGGAGCCGCCGACCGGGTCAATACTTATGAAGTCTTCAGGGAATCGCGAAGCGCGCGCACTGCTGAAGGAAGCGGGCGGGATTGTGAAACAGCACCCCTTCGATCGCATCCTCGGAAAGCCCGCGGCGCCGCATTTCCAACGCGGTCTTCGGCACCGCGAGCGGATCGCTGACGCCCCAGTCGCAGGCGCAGTTCAGCCACATGCGCTCGCGGCCGTACATCTCGAGCATATCGACCGCCCGGGATGGAGTGCACTTGGACTCGGGATACAGGGTGATTCCCGCCCAGTAGCCGCGGTCGAGCACCAGGGGTGCGGTATGTTCTTCGACATGATCGATGATGACTCGTCCGGGATCGATTCGTCGATCGGCATCCAACACGTCCAGGATCAGGCGGGTGCCCTTGAGTTTGTCCTCGAGGTGAGGCGTATGGACCAAGATCAGTTCGCCGCGGGACGCCGCCAGGTCCACGTGCCGCTCGAGCACGGTGATTTCGTTGCGCGTGTTTTTGTTGAGCCCGATCTCCCCGATCCCCAGCACGTTGGGTCGCTCAAGAAACTCCGGAATCAGGGCGAGCACGTCTTCCGCCAGTTCGAGATCCTCCGATTCCTTCGGATTTAGGCAAAGCCAACTGTAATGGGGCAACCCGAACCGGGCGGCCCGCTTTGGCTCGTAGTCGGTCAATTGACAAAAATAGTCGTAAAAGCCATCCGCGGATTTGCGGTCGAACCCCGCCCAGAAAGCGGGCTCGCACACCGCCCGGCAACCGGCCGTCACCATGGCCAGGTAGTCGTCAGTGGTGCGGCTGACCATGTGACCGTGTGGTTCGATGTAACGCATGATCCCGGCCGTTAACGTTTTCTTTCGCCGGCCCACGCTCCGGTGGCCACGGGTGTGACGGGTTTGTCCGCCGGTTTGGTGGTGGGATCGCTGAAACACTCCAAAACGCGCCGCGCCCGGTCGGCTCCGCCCGGGCGCGAGACCTCCTCCATCGCCCGGTGGAAGGCGCGCAGCCGGTAGTCCTCCGCGCCACCGTACCGGTCGATCCGATCCAGAATGGCCGCGAGGTCGATCAGTTTGGCCCGCGCCTCAGGGAAAAACTGGTCGAGGATTCGGTCCCCGGACGGTGCTGACGGCTGGTCTGCATGGCTGTCGGATCCCTTCATCATCACTCACCCCATCCGAGTTCCACCTCGGGTCTGTCCGCGTAACCGCCCCAGGCCTCGACGGTCAGAATCACGGTGGCATCCGACGTTGTTTCAGCGAAGACGACTGACGGCAGGACCAAAAATCCCCCCGCGACGGGTACCCATTTCAACGATTGTTTCATAAAACCCGACCTCCGACCGCCATTCGACCCGCGACTCCGCCGCCTGTCAATCACCCGCTGCGAAAACGACCACTGACAGCGGCGTTCGACCCGCCTTTCGATTCGGCGGACGCATTAACGACGTTTCGGGGAGCGGTATCTTTGACAATACGCCGCAGGAGGTATTTCGTTATGAGCGACGGGCGCGACAGTGGCCACCGGCATGGGATTCGCGCCATCAAATCCGAAGCCGGCGCGAAACCAACGTCTCGGAACGATTCCGCACTGCAGTCATGACGACCGAAACCAAACCAACCGCGCTCAGCGCCCAAGAACTCACCCGCTACAGCCGTCACCTCATCCTGCCGGAGGTGGGGCGCGAGGGGCAGGAACGCCTGCGCCGCGCAAGCGTCCTGATCGTGGGCGCCGGCGGCCTGGGAAGTCCGGCCGCGCTCTACTTGGCGGCGGCCGGGATCGGGCGAATCGGGATGGCGGACTTCGACAACGTGGAGGAGCACAACCTGCAACGTCAGATTCTCCACGGCTCCAGCGACATCGGCAGGCCCAAGGTGGAATCGGCCGCGGCGCGCCTGACCGACC
Source organism: Opitutales bacterium (assembly GCA_007132315.1). Taxonomy (GTDB): domain Bacteria; phylum Verrucomicrobiota; class Verrucomicrobiia; order Opitutales; family T3Sed10-336; genus SLOW01. Next base: position 4,180 of record SLOW01000143.1, on the reverse strand, counting down.
TGAACCCGTACATCCGCATCAGCAGTCACCCGGACGGTCTTTCTCCGGATAACAGTACGGCCCTTTTCTCGAAGTATGATCTGATCCTGGACGGCACGGACAATTTCGCGACCCGCTACCTGAACAACGACAGCGCGTTTTTCGCCGGCAAGCCGCTCGTTTACGGCAGTATTTTTCGATTTGAAGGGCAGGCCTCCCTGTTTCACCCCACCGACGGTACGCCCTGCTACCGATGCCTGTTTCCGGATCCCCCGCCGCCCGGCAAAATCCCGAACTGCGCCGATGCTGGTGTCCTGGGGGCGCTGCCCGGCGCCATTGGCAGTTTTCAGGCCATAGAAGCGATCAAGCACCTGCTGGGTATCGGAGAAAACCTGCGCGGCCGACTGCTGATCTTCGACGCCCTTGCGATGACCTTTCGTACAATCAATATCAAAAAAGACCCCGACTGCCCCCTGTGCGGCGGGCAGCCCCGGATATCAAGGATCGATCCGGAAAACTACGCCTTCTCCTGCCAGCAGGAAGCGGACATGGAAAGCGGAAACGGAAAAGGCGGACCACCACTGGAAGTCACCGTCGAGGAGACCCGGGGACTCGTGAAACGCGACTCCGGGGACCTCGATCTCCTCGACGTCCGCGAACCGTACGAAGTCGAAATCTGCCGGATCGCCGGCGCCCGCGAAATTCCGATGGACCACATTCCTCAACGAATCGACGAATTGCCGCGGGATCGGCCGCTCCTGGTGTACTGTCACCACGGAATGCGCAGCCTCCATGTGGTCAAGTACCTCCGTGATCGCGGTTTCCCGCTCGCGCAGAGCGTTCGCGGCGGAATCGACGCGTGGGCCCGCGAAATCGATTCCGGCATGGCGAGGTATTAATTTACTTGTCCTAATCAGGAAAACCCTAAATCTTTTGTAAATTCAGCGACACGCCTCCAAAGGCCGGCCTTTTTCATTGTCGGCGGGCGGCGCGATTCAATAAAACCGAAGCCACCATCCATTTCATGCAACGCCTCTCCGAACGATTGATAATGAACACTTCCAAGCTAAAATTCGGTCTAACCGCCCTGACGGGAGCGCTGCTCCTCGTGGGCTGTGATTTGCGGGTCAACAACATGACGCCGGAAACGGTCCCGGAAAATCCGTCGGGCTATTACGACATCGTGGTGTCGATCGAGCCGGCCAGTAACAAGGTTATCGCGGACAGCATCGAGCCGTTCATCGTGATTGATGGGCAGACCTTCCCGATGGAGGCCAGCGCGCGCGGTCCCCACATTTTTGAATACGAATACCGCTTGCCCCCCAACCGGAGCGAAGCGCGGTACTACTTCCAGATCGACTACGAACTGGACAAGAACCAGGTGAGCACCCGCCGTCAGGAGATTACCGACCTTCAGGAGTTTCGTCTGACCGACCGTTACGCCCTGTCGCTCGACGTCGAACGCGCTCCCGCCGGCAGCCGGGTCGGTGTCGTGGGACGCGGTTTCAGTCAAAACGACCGGATTCTGGTTGGCGAGGAAGAGGCGGAAACCGTTTTCCATTCCTCCAACTCGCTCGAATTCTTCGTTCCCTCCCTGCCCTACGGCCGCGAGTACCCGGTGCGTCTGGTCGATGACGAGGGTTCGATGAATGCGGGCACCCTGCGGATCGATCCGGGCACGATCCGCGTCGAACCGGAGCGGATCTCCTTCACCACCGGCGACCGCACCACCCTCGTGTTCACGATACCCACCGAGGCCCCTCCGGGCGGCCTTTACATCGATGTGATGACGGACGTGCCGGAGAGCATCATCATGCCGGAAATCATCATTCCCGGCGGTTCGCGCTCGGTGAACGTGTCGGTGGAAGGCGGACGTGCCGGCCAGGGCTCACTATTCATCCAAAAGCCCGGCTACGAAGAACTTCGCATCCCGATCTCGGTCAGCGGACGCTGATCCCGGTGTCCAACGAGAACGTTTGATTTCAAAAAGGTCCTCCGCCCACAGCGGAGGATCTTTTTTTCGTCCGTCTCAGCCGTCGTTGGCCAGGGACAGGAGGGAGCGCAGGACAACGTTGGCTCCCGCCTCGATATCCTCCCAAGCGGTCCATTCCGCCGGAGAATGGCTGCGGCCGTCCTTGCTGGGCACGAAAACCATCCCGATCGGCGCGATGTGCGACATGATCTGTGCGTCGTGGGCCGCCCCGCTGGGCATGCGCAGGCTTTCCAGCCCGAGCTCCGCCGCCCGCGCCTCGATGTTTTTCACAATCTCCGGATCGCACGGTGCGGGTTCCACTACGCTCAGCCAGTCGAAATCAAATTTCAGCCGCCTCCTGCGCGCGATCGCGCTGAGAGCTTTGCGGAACGCGTCCGCCAACTGATCCATCACCTCGCGGGACGTATCGCGAACGTCCATCGAAAAGATTACCTCGCCCGGAACGGTGTTGGCGGCGCCGGGAAACAGATCGACCTTACCGATGGTGGCCCGGCTCAGCTCGCTGCCGTTCTCCTCGAGAATGCGCGGGATTTCCCCGGCGAATTCGGCCAGCCCCATAAAGGGATCCCGTCGCATTTCCATTGGTGTGGTTCCGGCGTGATTGGGAGATCCCTCGAGCCGGACAGACCACTTGAACAGGCCGGTGATGTTTTCGACCACCCCGATGGGGATTCGTCTCCGATCCAGCACCGGTCCCTGCTCGATGTGCAGTTCCAGGTAGGCATGGATGGCGTTGCGGTCGCGCCGTGCGTTGAGCGCCTCCATCGCGTCGAAACCACAATCGGCCATGGCCTCGACCAGGCTCACGCCGTCGAGATCGCGAGCGGTCCGAATGAGATCGGGATTGAGTTCACCGGCCACCGCCTGCGAACCGAAAAGCCCCCCGAACCGGCCCTCCTCGTCGGAGAAGGAAATCACCTCCACCGGGCGTCGGGTCTCGATTCCCGCCTCTTTCATACAACGCACCGCCTCGAGCCCGATCAGGACGCCGAGAGTGCCGTCGAGGTATCCGGCGTTGGGAACCGTATCGATGTGCGACCCCACCATCACAACCGGCTCGCTCGCGCCCCCGCCGTAGCAGGCACTCAGATTGGCCGCCCCGTCCGTTTGAGGTTCCAGCCCCGCCGCCTCCATCCGCTCACTCAGCCAGCGCCGTCCCTCCATGTCCGCCGGCGTGAACGCCATCCGGTACAAACCTCCCTCGGTGTCGTCGCGACCGATCGCGGCCAGATCCAGGATCTCGCGGCGCAAACGCTCCATATTCACCGTCAGGGTCGCGGTCTTCTCATCGCTCAATGCCATAACACCTTCGTCAGCATGCACGCGATCGCTCCAACCGCAAACTTATAGCCCGGAGACGGGGTGGCGCCGGCCCGGAAACACGGATTGTCAGCTCGGAGGAAAAAAGATTTTTGACGCGTCCGGCCCCCGTGCGTACCGTTTCTCCTTACCGCGTTTCGGACGCTGACGCTGTCTCGGTGCCCGCGTTCGAATCGCACCTCCGCCGCCCTTTTCCGGCGTTTTGGATTCAGGCTGTTTCCGATGGGCTACCCGGGCGCGACAAGTACAACACCAAACGTTATCATGAAGATCCAGAAAACCATAAACGCACTGACCGCCGTCCTGCTGGCCGCCGGCCTGTCAATTTCCGTCTCCGGGCAAATGCCGGGAGGCCAAGAATCGCCCGACCAGGTGGCTCAACTCGTGCAGATGCTCGATCTGAGCGAGGAACAGGAAGCCGACATCCGTGGCCTGCTCGACGACTTGAGCCCACAGATCGACGACCTGCACGCCGAAGCGCAAACCCTTCAGGAACGACTCCAGGAACAGGCCGGAGCGGATTTCGACGAGGAAGCCATCCGCGAGATCGCCGGCGAACTGGGCGAGGTCTCGGGCGAAATCACCGCCCTGTCGATCATCCTGCAATCCAAGGTTGAAGCCGTTTTCACCGCCGAACAGCGTCAGCGCCTCGAAGATATCGAACGCCAGCAACGGGAAATGCAGGAGCAGATGATGCAGCAGCAGATGCAACAACAACCCCCCCAGGGCGCCCCCCCTCAGGAAACCCCCGGCGCACCTCCCGCACCCGCACCGCAGCCCTAACGGGTTTTTCCCCCGCCGGTCGTGGCGTTTCGGGGCGCGCGTTTCTTTTTTCGGGAACCGCGCCCCGCTCCGTCCCGGCCGCTTTTCAGCGCGTCGATCTGGTCG
>SLOW01000352.1 GCA_007132315.1 Opitutales bacterium | reverse complement strand
TGCTCATCGCCGGCCTCATTTTGTTGGGTAAGTGGATCCGCAGGCGGGTGGGAATCATGCGCAAACTTTTCCTACCCAGCTCAATCGTAGCCGGATGCATTGCGCTTTTACTTGGACCACAGGTTTTGGGCCGGTTTTTCGACCCCGCATCGGGCTGGTCGCACGGGCTTTGGTCGGAGCCCATTCTCGATATATGGTCCGGCCTCCCCGGTGGGCTCATCAGCGTGGTTTTTGCCGCGCTGTTCCTTGGAAAACCCTTGCCCGGTATGCGCAAGATTTGGGCGAAAGCCGGCCCGATGGTGGCGCACGGCCAAGCTTTGGCTTGGGGGCAGTATGTGGTCGGCATCTCTCTGGCAATTTTTGTAATTATTCCGATATGGAACACCAGTCCGCTGGTCGGCGCGTTGATCGAGATTGGCTTTGAAGGCGGGCACGGCACGGCCGCTGGCTTGGGCGAAACTTTCCGTGAACTGGGCTTTGCTGACGGTGCCGATATGGCACTTGGACTTGCCACTATCGGCGTCGTTGCCGGCGTGATCCTTGGTACGGTTGCCATCAACTGGGCAGTGATCCGTGGGCATCTCGATCCGCCCGACCGCAACGCCGTGGAAGACGAGGCTCTGGCCGAACACGAAAACCGTGAAGGGCCCGTCAGCGACTCGATCAGCGACCAAGCCATCGAGCCACTTTCTATTCACCTGGGGCTCGTCGCAGTTGCCATTGGGCTGGGTTGGCTCATTCTTCAGGCACTGGTGCATATCGAGTCCGCCCTTTTGGTCCCGCTGGGCTGGCCGGAACTTTTCAGCCACGTGCCACTTTTTCCGTTGGCCATGATCGGCGGGGTGATCGTACAAAGTCTGTCCGGCCCTCTAGGTTATGGCAGGTTGATCGACCGCACGCTGATGAACCGTATTTCCGGGTCGGCACTCGATATTCTTATCGTGGCCGCCCTTGGAGCGCTTTCCCTTGCAGCCATCGGCAACAACATGGGCCCTTTTCTTCTGCTGGCCCTCGCCGGTATCGCTTGGAATCTTCTGGGGTTCTTTCTCTTGGCCCGACTTATGTTCCCCGAAAACTGGGCGCCTAATGGTCTCGCCAACTTTGGCCAAGGGATCGGGATGACCGTAGTCGGGCTCCTGCTCGTGCGCATGAGTGATCCGCAAAACCGATCCGGCGCGATGGAGGCCTTTGGCTACAAACAACTGCTCTTTGAGCCAGTGGTCGGTGGCGGCCTCTTCACTGCAGCCTCATTGCCATTGATCTATCAGTTTGGCCCTCTGCCCGTTCTGATCGGAACAACCCTCATAATGCTGGCCTGGTTACTCTTCGGTCTGTGGAAATTCGGCGGATTCCACCGCCCACGAGCGGGGAAGTAAGAAGCCGCACATCCTCATCTATGGAAACACCACCTGGGAGGCCATTCTCTTCCGGGACGAGATCGAGGAGATGAAAACGAGAATGTCCCTCGAGGTCGTGCACGTCCTCGAGAAGCCCCCGCAAGAATGGACCGGCGAGAAGGGATTCATAGATCGGGAGGTTCTGGACAGACACCTTCCGGAGAATTACGGGCGATATGAGTATTTTATCAGCGGTCCCACGGCAATGATGGATCTGACCGAGTCAATCCTGCGGAAAAAGAAGATCTCAACCCCGTCCATTTACACCGAACGCTTCGACATGGTATGATTTTTAAGAAACTTGGCTCGTTGATGCTTCATTGGTATGTTTGGATCCTGACCTGGATTCTTTCCTTGCTCCTTGTGCTCGCCATCGCCTCTGCCGCAGCCTGGCGAGCGATGTAGAGCCGCTGACGCATGGCGCCAAATCGCGGTCAGCTCATGCAGAAGGCACGATAATGGTGGGTCCGGCCGGGAAGCCTTCTTGCCCGAACACGACTTTCCTGTTATTAAAGCTCAGCAGCGAAGGCTCCCGTCCGCTTATAAACCGGTGGCGGCGGAGAAGCCCTCCTTCAAATCCAATCAATCAATTATGACCGATCACCAAGAATCCACCCGCACTCGCTCTCTCTATCCACAGTTCGCGCCCCTGACCAATGAATGGGAAGGGCGTCAATTCTCGGAGATAAAATCGGACGCCGGCACCGAACTGGTGGAAAGCCTCTCGGAACGCATCCTGCAGGACGCGGCCAACGAGAGAGCGACCGACATTCACTTCGACACCGGGGCCGAAAACATTTGCCTGCGCTTTCGCATCGACGGACGCTTGCACGACACGCGCCTCTTCGACAAGGACATCGGTTCCCGGTTGATGGGGCATTTTAAAGCGTTGGGACAGATCGATCCGATTCCGTTGACCGGCCCGGCCGACGGGCGGGCGCAAGTGACCGTGAATGACCGGCAGTTGAATCTCCGGATCTCCTGTGTGCCGGGGGCGGCCGGGGAGAAGATGGCCATTCGCCTTCTTGATTTGGAGAAAGTGGTCCTCCGGCTCTCCGACCTCGGAATGAAAACGGAGCAGCGCGAGGCAATCGAAAATTGGATGCGCGAAATGCCGGGAATGCTGCTGGTAGCGGGGGCGACCGGCAGCGGCAAGACAACGACGCTTTATTCGCTGATCCACGAACTAAAACTGCTCAGCCATAACGTCGTGACCGTGGAGGATCCGGTCGAATACCTCATCGACGGAATCACGCAGATGCAAGTCAGCGAACGGCCCCACTTCCCGTTTCACGAAGGAGTGAAAGCGATGCTGCGGCTCGATCCGGATTTCATGCTGATCGGCGAAACGCGGGACGCGGACTCGGCCACGGCGACGTTAGATGCGGCCACCAGCGGCAGAATCGTCTCGAGCACCATCCATAGCCGAGACACGGCGGGCACGCTCACGAGTCTGCGCAGCCTCGAGCAGAAAGATCATCGAATCGCTCCGGTGCTAGAGTTGGTTGTCGCCCAGCGCCTGGTGCGGAAACTCTGCACGGAGTGTCGCAAGCAGGAAGCGCCGTCCTCCTTCGAGAAAGATTGGGTGCGCTCGATAGGACTGGAAGTCCCCGGCGAGGTCTGGCACGCCACAGGCTGCGATCACTGCCGGAACACCGGTTATTACGGGCGGACAGGTCTCTTCGAAGTCTGGCGTGTCGATAGCGATTTCAAGCAACTGATACTTCAACACACCAACGAACGCGACCTTCGAAAGACGCTGCACCAAAAAGGCATCGGGCCCCTGGAACGCGAGGGAGTGGAGAAAGCCGTCGAGGGAATCACCAGCATCGAGGAACTGATCGGCGGTCGCGTCCGAATGGAATGATGCGATCAGCCCGACCCGACGGGAAGGGTCAAAGGCACCATAAATCGTTAACCGGATTACCGCTCAACGGGGACGGAAATCCGGAAACGCGCCTCGGACTCACAAATTGATTGACCTGTTTCAGGCCGCACCAATCTCCCTTTCCGATGAAATGA
>SLOW01000124.1 GCA_007132315.1 Opitutales bacterium | reverse complement strand
TGGCCCTATGAGTGTCCTTTCGTGACCGCAACCGACAACGCATTCGTTTACCGCACCCAAGTGTTCTTCGACGAGTTCGATGCGCTGGGCATCCTGCACCACGCCCGCTACTTCCATCACCTGGAGCGCGCCCAGCAGACCTTTTTTCAACACCTGCTCGGGGTGGCCGACTTCAATGCCGAGCGCGACGAGGATATTTACGTCGTGGTCCGGGGCCTGGAGGCGCGTTTCCGGACGCCGGTGCGCCGCCCCGGCGAATGGGCGATCATTTACCGGGTGGTCCGGATTCGGGCGGGCGGACTGACTCTGGATTTCTCGATGGAATCGGCGGACCGGAAAACCGTTCATTGCACCGGCGTCCGCACCGTCTGCAAACTGTCCGGCCACACACATCAGCCGGCTGAATGGACCCCCGGTTTTCGCCGGGCTCTCGAAGCGTTTCAATCCGGGGCGGCGGACGTGAACTCGGCCAGAAACCTGCGATAGGCCGCCCCCAGGTCTTCCGGGCGTTCGAGCATGGGGGAGTGTCCGGTTTCCTCCAGAACCAGGACTTCCAGCGGCGCGTTGACCACCGTTTCGCGGAAGACCTCGACTCCGGAGACATCGACGACTTTGTCTTCGGCGCCCCAGACCAGAAGAATCGGAAGGGTGAAGTCGGCTAATTCCTCGTCCATCTCCTCCCGCGATTCCCAGAGGTCGTTCCACATCCGCTGGCGGTGTTCGCTCCGTTCGATCGATCGGCGGGACAGGACCGACCCGATGGGCCAGGGCATGGTGGTGCGCTCGTAAAAGAGGAGGTCGGTGAAGCGTTCGAATTCCTCCCGCGATTCGATCAGGAGCGGGTTCTCGCCCTCGGCGAGGCGTCGCTCCACCTCGCTCTGCACCGGCGGGTGGAAAGCCGCCGGGCTGATCAGGGCCAGCGTCTTGACCTGATCCGGGTGGCGCAGGGTGTAACGCATGGCGATCATCCCGCCCACCGAGGAGCCCAGGAGATGGAACTCTCCCGGAACGATTTGTCCCAGCGCGTCTTCAACCCCTTCCGTGAAATCCTCCGTCCGGTAACGCGCGTCCGGCAACCGTTCGCTCGCGCCGTGGCCGGGCAGATCGAGCGCCACGACGTCGTATTCGGACGGAATTTCGCGAATCAATGGCAGCCACAGTTCTTTCTGGGCGGCGAATCCGTGCAGGAGGACGATGGTTGGACCTTCGCCTTGCCGGTGCAGGTAGGCCACCCGGCCGTGGCTTTCGGTCTCCACCGATTCGACGGACACTCCCGCGTAAATCCTGGTGATCGCGACTCCCGTGTCGTAGATGGTGTCCTCGATGTAATGGCAACCGGCGAACACTCCTCCCAAAACGATCATTCCCAAAAAGAGTATCGAGAATTTTCTTACTGGTGAACGATTTTGTTTCACCATAATCGCCCAAGGTTTATTTATTCGACCAGATTGACCCGGAAAAAGATCCGTTTGTCTTCCCGCGAGGGAAGACTGAAATGTCCGGTGTCCGCGGTCGGCTGAACGACCTGTCCGGTGGAATGCCAGTTTTCAAGGTCGGTCGATTCGAAGAGCTCGTACACGTCAAAGGGCCGGGCCGGAAACTCCAAAACATTATCCTCCATGCTCGAAATCGCAAACCGGGAGCGGCTGTCGAGCGGGTCGGTGCCCAAGAGAAACTCTTGCAGGTTGGTGAAGCCGTCGCCGTCGGGATCGTCGTGGGGGCCGGAGAACCCTTCTTCGGGGGTGGCCGTGCCGAAGTGTTCTTCAGCCCAACTGTCGGGAAGCCCGTTGGCATGGGTATCGTGAAGGTATTGAATGATTCGGATCTGCACGGGCGCCGACTGGTTGATTCCGTCGTCGAAGCGGATGTAGGCCCGGGCGTACCAGGAGCCATCGGCCGGATCTAGTAGTGGGAGATCCTCGCCGTATGGCGTGGGCGTGAAGGTCAGTACTTTCCCGTCCCAGTCGAAGGAACCGCCGTTCTCGGTCGGATAGAGCAATTCGTCGGTCAACTCGATTTCGTTCAGGTGGTATCCGCGAACGCTGACTTGATTGACTTCGGGGTTTTCCAAGGGTTCGGACGAGCTTACCGCGCGGATAACCCGCTCAAACCCGTAAGGCGCCGTTTCCCCCTCCGGATGCACCAGGGCGATGGCGTCTTCGTCCCACGCGTTGAGGGTCGCGCCGCGTCCGTCGCCGTGGATCGTGAAATACATGATCGCTTCCCTGAGGTAGGGGTCGTCCTCGTCGCCGTCCTCGCTGGAATGATCGAGCCCGAGGGCGTGGCCGATCTCGTGTGTCAGCGCGGCTTCGAAGGTCGCGGGAGTCGCGTTGCCCGACTCCTCGTGATTCATGACCACGTAGCTCCGCGTCACTCGATGGAACCCCAGGCCGTCCAGCGTGCCGCCGCTTCCGCCGTCCGCTTTGAACTCGGAAAACCAGATGTAGTGGTGACCGCCGATTCCCAATACGAATTCACCGACGGCGCCGTAGGAATCGTGCAATTGGATGCGCAGACGATTGTCATTGCTATCGACGTTGCTGGCGGCCTGTCCGAACGAGGTGATGCCTTCGAACGCAAACCGGACGGCGGAAACCTCTTCCCAGGCTGCCAGCGCGTTTTCCAGGGCTTCCATCGCTTCTGATTGGGAAAGGCCGTTCGGCAAGTCGTCGATATCCACCAGGTAGCGGATGGGCTCGCCGCGGTCGGGAAGGATCGACCGCCGCGGCGGCAGGAGCAGGCTTTCCTCGGCCGTGAGTGAAGCCGGCACGGCTTCGGGTCCTTCTTCTGTTTCCGGTGTCTCGGCCTCGGCTTGAGTGGTTTCGAAATCAAGCAATTCCATGCCGTCGGCCGGCTCGGGGTACAGCTCCCGGATCTTCCGCAGCGGCGCCGGCTCCTCTTGGGTGCCCTGGGGGCGCATCCCGGCCGCTCGCACTTTGATCGCCCCGGCCGGTCCGCCCACGGTCTTCAGGCGTTCCGAAACGTGTTCGGAGAAAAAGAACAGCCGTTCCTCGCCGGTTTTCAAGGCCGGCATACCCAGAACGGTTTCCCCTTCGTCATCCAACAGGCCGCCGCGGTACGTGACCGCGATGCGTTCGGGAGCGGAGCCTTTGAATCGCTCGTCGATCCGGAGCGTGGCGGTGGTATAGATCAGACCGTCTTCGCCGCGGTACGCGGTCAGGGTTTCGACGGTGCCGAGACAGACAGCCCCGGAACGCTGGGCGCGTTCCGCGAGCGAGAGCGGCTGTGTCGAAGCGGCGAATGCCGCCGAGAACCCGAGCGAAAAGCAACACGTCAGCAGGAACGACAGGAGCGGCCGGGGATGGATCATGCGTTTATAATCACCCTATGGAGACGGGATTGTCAAAAGAAACTCTGTCAGTCTAGCTCGAATGGTACTCGGTTAAGCTCAAAGTAGAACACGCTTC
>SLOW01000234.1 GCA_007132315.1 Opitutales bacterium | reverse complement strand
TTTTCTGCTGTCCCCGCGCTACCGGGAGGAGCTGCTGCAATCCTACTTCTGGATCCTCCCGCTCAAACTCGGCCTCCTGTTCGGATTCCGGCAGTTCGCGGGCTTGCTGAGCTATTTCAGCACGCCCGACCTGTGGCGCATTTTCTGCGCCCTGGCGGTCGCTTCCCTGGTCATCGCGATGACGTGGTGGGTTCCGGCCGTCGAAAACACGCCGCCGCGAAGCGTCATCATGGCGGACTTCCTCTTCAGTTTCATGGGAGTCGCCGGCATGCGGCTCACGTTTCGCCTGGCCCGGGAACGTTACTCCGGCGGACGGCAAACCAAGGGTGGTACGGCCCGCCCGGTGGCGATCATCGGCGCCGGCGACGTCGGCGCCAACCTGGCCCAGGAACTCCGGATCAAACCGGGACTCGGCCTCAACCCGGTGGCGTTTCTCGATGACGACCCGCGCAAGTGGCACTCACGCATCTACGACGTTCCGGTGCTTGGAGCGCCCGAAAACCTGGGGGACCGGGAGTTCCGCGGGCGGTTCGAGGAGGTCATCCTCGCCATCCCGAACGCCTCCGCCCAACGGATGAGCGAAATCGTCAAGCTCCTCCAGCAGACCAAACTGAAATTCGAAACCGTCCCGTCGATGTTCCAGCTGGTCTCCGGCAAGGTGCGGGTGTCCCAGCTGCGATCGGTGGAGATCTCCGATCTGTTGGGACGCGACACCGTCGAGCTGGAGACCGAAAACATCAAACAGATCATCGAAGGCAAGGTCGTCCTGGTGACCGGTGCGGGAGGAAGTATCGGCAGCGAATTGTGCCGCCAGATCGTCCGCTACCATCCCAAGCGCCTGATCATGGTGGACCAGTCCGAGGTCCAGCTCTTTCCCATCGAACAGGAAATGTCCGACGACGGTTACGGCGGCGTCGTCCTGCCCCTGGTGGCCAACATCTCCGACTCTCAGCGCATCCGCTACCTGTTCGGCCGCTACCGGCCCGCCACGGTCTTCCACGCCGCGGCTCACAAACACGTGCCGATGATGGAAAGTCAGCCCTGCCAGGCCCTGCACAACAACGTCCTGGGCACGGTCAACGTCGCTCGGCTGGCCCAGGAGTACAAAACCGAACGCTTCGTCCAGATTTCCACCGACAAGGCGATCAACCCCACCAATGTCATGGGCGCCAGCAAGCGACTGGCGGAAATTTTTCTCGGAGCGCTGTACGCCGCGCGCCCGGACGGCACCAAATTCATGGCCGTTCGATTCGGCAACGTGCTGGGGTCTTCCGGAAGCGTCATCCCGACCTTTAAAAAACAGATCGAAGCCGGCGGCCCGGTGCGGGTGACCCACCCGGAAGTGACCCGGTTTTTCATGACGATTCCCGAAGCCGTGGGGCTGGTGCTGCAAAGCGGCGCCCAGGGGGCGGGCGGAGAGATTTTCGTTCTCGATATGGGCGAACCCGTCCGGATCGTCGATCTCGCCCGCCAATTGATCGAGCTCAGCGGCCTGAAACCGGGAGTGGACATCGACATCGAATTCGTCGGTCTTCGCCCGGGCGAGAAGCTGTACGAGGAGCTGAGCCACAAGAGCGAGAACATCGTCGCCACCCACCACCCCAAGATCCTCCGCCTGGTATGCGATCCCGAAGCGCTCGCGTCCGTGGAGCGCATGCTGGAGGAAGTCGTCGAGCGGCTCGATTCTCCCGATCCCCGGACGCTGAAACTCCTCCTCAAGAAGTTCGTCCCGGAGTACGTTCCCTACCTCGATTCCGAAACCGCGAAATCCGACATATCCCCCCGAGTCACCCCGGCTCGGGCCGCCACTTGATCGCCCCAGCGGACGCGATCAACTCGAAGCCCTTCCCTTCATCCAGGGTATCAAACCCATTACTTCCGTGAAAGTCCATTCCGCGTTCATTCTGATCACCGGTATCGCTATTGTCATTCCCTGCTTGAGGTAAGCGACAAAAGCGGGTTGCCAGAACAGGCCGAATCGGATGGTCTCGCCGCCATGCGTTTTCCCTGCCTTTCCGGATCCCTCCTCATCCTCCTGTTACTGGCGTTAACGAACTCGTCGATTCTCCGGGGCGAAGGCCCGCGAACGTTTCGACCCCAGGAATTCGGTTTCCGGGCCGGAAGCAGCATTCCGCGTGGCGATGACTTCCGCCAGTACGACCTCTTCGTGATCTGGCGGACCCCGTGGCACTGGATCCATCCGATCGGAAACGTCGGCGCCTTCGTCGAAGCCCATACCGGTGGCGGCCTCCTGCGCAACCCCGACAACCGGGCGGGTTTCGCCTATGCCGGGCCGGGAGTACGCGTGGCCACGCCGCGGTTTCCGGCTTACGTCAGTCTCGCCTCCGTTCCCGCCTACCTCACCCGGAGCCGGTTCGGGGATGTGGATTTCGGGCAACGGCTGCAGTTCATAAGCAGTGCCTCGATCACCTGGATGATGACTCCCGAAATCGGCCTGCGTTACCGCATCCAGCACATGTCCAACGCCCGTCTCGCCACACCCAACCCCGGCCTCGACACCCACTCGGCCGGCATCGTGATCGCGTTTTGACTTCTAGTGAGGCGAAGCCTCAGACCAGGAATAATGACACCGCAGAGAGGGGAAGATCGCAGAGAAGGACAGGACATACCGAATGATTTCTCTGCGACCATCCAACCTCTGCGGTGTCAAAAAACCTGACTCATCTGCAACAACTTTTTCGGTTCTAGGACTCTAGCTTCGATCTCCGCTCAGGTACTCCAACGCCTTGATCAGGGCGTGATTGCCGTCTTGTCCGAGATCCCGGTTGAGGAGCGCTTGGTAGAGGGAATACACCAGGTGGGTCCCGAGTAGAGGAGCGCCGCATTTGTCGGCCGCCTCCAGGGCGAGCCGGACGTCTTTTTGCTGCAGCGCGACGGTAAAGCCGGGCTGCCAGTCCTCCGTCAGGATCTGCGGGCCCCGGTGGGTGAACAACCACGAACCGGCGGCGCCGCCCTCGATGGCCCGGTGCGCCTTCACCGGATCGACGCCGGCGCGGCGGGCGAAAAGCAGGCCCTCGGACATCGCCAGGAGATTGCCGACGCCCACGATCTGGTTCGCCAGCTTCACCACTTGGCCGGTTCCGACGGGACCGACGTGGGTGACCGTCGAACCCAGAGCATCGAACACCGGCCGGCATCGCTCCACCACGCCGGATTCGCCTCCCACCATGATCGACAAGGTGCCGTTGATCGCACCCACGTCGCCGCCGGTCACGGGCGCGTCCAGCATCGCGATATCCTTTTCCCGGCAACGCCCGGCAAGTTCGCGGGTGAAGTCGGGGCTGATGGTGCTCATGTCGATCAACACCGAGCCGGGACGCAGGGCATCGAGCACCTCGCCCTCCCCCAGCACCACCCGTTCGACGTCGGGGGTGTCCGGCAGCATGGTGATCACGACCTCCACCCGTTCCGCCATCGCCCGGGCCGACCCTGGGGTCACCGCGCCCTCCCGCTCCACCTCGCGACATTTGCCCTGGCTGCGGTTGTGGGCATACACGGAAAACCCGCTTTTCAGCAGATTGAGACACATCGGCTTGCCCATCAAGCCGAGCCCGATGATGCCGACAGTCGATACGGATTCAGTTCTCTCTGTCATAATTTTTCGAATACGGAGTTTTCGTCAGGTTCGACACTCACCTCATCCCAGCATTGCACACCAGATTAGCGAGTATTCAACGCGCATCAAAATCCAATTTAACATTGATTCAGATCGGTTTTGATCACACGGATTGGTACCTGAAATGAAACTCAACGCAACCGAAGCCCTCGAACGACTTAAGGAGGGAAACCATCGCTACGTCTCGGAGGTCCGGGGCGGCGACACTTACACCCTGAAAGCACGCCGAAACGCCCTGCTGGCGGGGCAGGAACCGTTCGCCATCGTGCTGGGCTGCTCGGATTCCCGGGTGCCCGCCGAGATCGTCTTCAACCAGGGGCTGGGCGACCTGTTCGTCATTCGCGTAGCCGGCAACATCGTGGCCCCCTCCCAGATCGGCAGCGTGGAGTTCGCCGCGCGGGAATTCGGGTCGCGTCTGGTGGTCGTGCTCGGTCACTCCAACTGCGGAGCGGTTGCCGCGACCATTTCCGCCCTCGAACAACCCGGGGACGCCCCGTCTCCCAACATCGGTTCGATCATCGACCGCATTCGCCCCGCGGTGGCCACCCTCATGGAGTCCGCTCCGAACGAAGACCGGGAAACCCTCATCGGCCATGCCGTCCGGGCCAACATCCGGGCCTCGTCCGGTCGGCTCCGCACCGGGTCGGTTGTCCTGGAGGACTTGATCCGAAACGACGGCCTGCTGGTGGTGGGCGCCGAGTATTCCCTGGAAACCGGCGAGGTCGATTTTTTCGACGGCGTCGGGTGACGAAATCGGATGCGGCCGGTTCACTTCCGGACGCCGGCGGCGGAGCCGGTGAGTTTTTTTCGCTTGAGCAGCAGGGAATTGCCGACCACCGTCAGCGAGCTGGCCGTCATGGCGACCACCCCGATCATGGGATGCAACAAACCCAGCGCGGCCATGGGGATGGCCAGGGCGTTGTAGATCCAGGCCCAGAAGAAGTTCTGCTTGATCTTGCCAAAGGTCGACCGGGACAACCGCACCGCCTCGACGAGACGTCCGAGATCGTCCGATACCAGGGTCACATCCGCCGCTTCGATCGCCACGTCCGCGCCCGCCCCGATAGCGATACCGACGTCGGCCTGCTTGAGAGCGGCGGCGTCGTTGATGCCGTCGCCCACCATCGCCACCCGGCCCGTGCCGCGGCGCTGTAACTCGCGCACTGCGTCCACCTTGCCATCCGGACGGACTCCGGCACGCACTTCCTCGATCCCGACCAAACCGGCCACGTGGCGGGCGGCGCGTTCGTTGTCGCCGGTCACCATCACCGGCCGGATCCCGAATGTCCGGAGGGCGGCCACGGCGGATTCGGCTTCGGGTTTGATTGTGTCGGCCACGGCGATCAGGCCGGCCGTGCGGCCGTCAATCGACACCAGCATGACCGTCTTCCCCTCGTCCTCCCAGGCCACCATGGCCGCATCCCACTCGTCGGTCGGCAGGCCGACCTCCTTCAGGAAGGCGCGCGTCCCCACCTTCACCGGCACGCCGTCCACATCGCCCTCCACGCCGCGGCCGGATACGGCGCGAAAGCCGGCGACGTCTCCGGCGGTGACGCCGCGTTCCCGGGCGCCCTCCACCACGGCGCGGGCAAGCGGGTGCTCCGACGCGGCTTCCACCGAGGCCGCCGCCCGGAGGAGCTCCGTTTCCTCGACTCCCTCCGCAGCGCGGATACCGGTGAGAGCCGGTTCTCCCCGGGTGAGCGTGCCGGTCTTGTCCAGGACGATACACCGCACGTCCCGGAAGGTCTGGATCGCCTCCCCCGAACGGATCAGGATCCCCCGCTCGGCCCCCATCCCGGAACCGACGATCAGCGCGGTCGGTGTGGCCAGCCCGAGCGCGCAGGGACAGGAAATCACCAGTACCGCCACCCCGGCCAGCAATGCCAGCGATACCGGCCCCAGTTCGGGATTCACCCAGGGCAACCACCCGGCGCCCCACTCGAGCACCGGCAGGAAGAAACCGGGAACGACCAGCCAAACGGCGAAACTCAACAGCGCCAGCAATACCACGCCCGGAACGAAATAACCCGTGACGCGGTCGGCGAATTCCTGGATCGGAACCTTCGAACCCTGAGCCTCCTCCACCAGTTTCACCACCTGCGAGAGAAAGGTGTCGCGACCCACCCGGGTGGCACACACTTTCAGGCGTCCCTCCCGGTTCAGGGTCGCACCCAGCACCTCGTCATCCCGCGATTTGAGCACGGGCACGGATTCCCCGGTGGCCAGGGATTCATCGACGTGACTCTCGCCTTCCGCCACCTGCCCGTCGGTGGGAATCTTCTCCCCCGGACGCACCACCATCAGATCGCCGACGGCCAGTTCCCTGATCGGAATCTCGACCTCCTCGCCGCCCCGTTCCACCCGCGCCGTCTTGGCGCCGAGATGCAGCAGCTGGCGTATCGCCCGCGATGCCCGGCCCTTGGCGCGGGTTTCCAGGTAACGGCCGAGCAGGTGGAACGCCATGATCGTGGCGGCCATCTCGATGAACGAGGTCATCGGAAAAAAGAATCCCGCCAGCCCGATAAAGTAGGGCGGCAGACTTCCCAGACTGATCAAGACGTCCATGTTCGCGCCGCGATTGCACACCGAGCGCCAGGCGGAGAGGTGCGTTTCCCAGCCCGCGACAAACACCACCGGAAACGCCAGCAACGCCACGATCGCCAGGTATCCGGGAATCTCCGCCCAGAACATGTGCGGCGCCATCAGACCCATGATCGCCGCGGTCGGTATCATCGCCCACAGCAGGTTGCGACGGGTGCGCACCAGGTAGGCGGCCTCCGAGGACTCCTCGGCGTCCACGTCGCCCTCATCGCCTTCCTCCCGGATCGCCCCCGCTTCGTACCCGGCCCGGATCACGGCCCCGCGCAGGTCCTCGACGCCGATTGTTCCGCCGTACCGCACCTCGGCGCGACGCCGGGCGCTGCTCACGCGCACCTCGCTTACCCCCGGGACCCGCAACAAGGAATCCCGCACGATCGCACCGCAATGGTCGCTGCACATGTCGGGTACATGCACAACCGCCGTCCGCTTTCCGCCCTCCGCCGGGCCGCCGCCTTCCCGCTCGCGAGACCTATTCATTGTTTGCTCCATGCTTATGATCTCCTCACCGGGTATTCTTGTAAAACAGCTCCACCACTTCGTCGTAGGCGGCCTCCGCCTCGGCGCCGCCCTTGGAGGAAGCACGCGCCACACAGTGGCGGAGATGATTGCGCAACAACTCCCGGCCCACCGCCCGCAGGGCCTCCTGAGCGGCGGCGATCTGGCCGAGAATATCGGCGCAATACCGATCCTCCTCCACCATGCGTCGGATACCCCGGACCTGACCTTCGATCCGATTCAGCCGCCGCAGATTCGCCTCCTTGATGTCCGGATCCACGGCGACACTGCGCCGGCCTTCCGCTTCGTTTGTTTGTTCTTTGACCACGCCTCATACCTATACCCCCTATGGGTATATGTCAAGAAGGAGGCCGAAAAACGCCATGCCTCCGCAGAGCGATGCTCCGGCACGGCAGGGCCGCTGACCTACAACGTGCGTTTCATCTTCAGATCGAAGGTGGCGTATGCCGAGACCACCACAAAGCAGATCAAGGGGATCACATACGACAGCGGCGCCCCCCACGCGTCCACCAGGGCGCCCTGAAGCAGAGGGAAAAGAGCGCCGCCGAGGATGGCCATGATCAAACCCGCCGCACCGAGTTTGGTGTCTTCTTTCAGGCCCTGCAGGGCGATGCCGTAGATGGTGGGGAACATCAGGGACATGCATCCGGAAATGCAGATGAGTGCCAACACGCCGACCAGGTTGGGAGAACTCATCACCACCACCGACAGCACCATGGCCAGCACACCCATGACCAGGAGCATCGCGCTGGGCCGGATTATATGCATCAGACCGGTGCAAACAAAACGGAAGACGAGAAACACAAACAGCGCACACACATGATAAATACCGGCGACCGTTTCCCCCGTCATCACCTGGTCCGGCTGGATCAGGCGGATGCCTTGCACTAAACCGATAATACCCGTGGCCTCCAGAAAGCCGATCAAAGGCTCCCCGCCGCCGTCGTCCACAATATCCGCCACGTAATAGATCGTGAACGTCCACACACAAATCTGCGCGGCCACGTAGAAGAACTGCGCCACGACGCCGAAGGAGTAGTGCCGGTTCTTGATCAGTCGCCTCACTGTCGGCGAGAAGTTAATCGAAGGTCCGGCATCCGAAGCCTTCGGCATCCGCACGAAAGCGATCGCCAGCCACAGGAAAATCAGCACGACGGCCATGCCGAGGTAGGGACCCATCACCGCGGCCAGTTCTTCGGAACGGATCTCCCGGATCTCCGCCATCGACAGCACGGCCCGCTCTTCGTCGGTCAATGGATTGATCTTCGGCAAGATCAGGAATCCCGCCAGCATCGTCCCGAGCACGGCCCCGACGGGATTGAAGGCCTGAGCCAGATTCAAGCGCCGGGTGGCCGTCTTCTCGTCACCCATCGCGACAATGTAGGGATTGCAACTCGTCTCCAGGATCGACAACCCGCTGGCCAGAATAAAGATCGCCATGAGAAAGAAGTAGAACTCCATCAACCGGCTGGCCGGAAAAAACAGCAGCGCCCCGGTAATAAAAAGCCCCAGGCCGACCAACACACCCGTCTTGTAGGTGTAACGTTTGATCAGAATGGCTGCGGGAATCGCCAGACAAAAGTAGGCCCCATAGAAGGAGAACTGCACCAGCGACGATTGAAACGTGGACATGGTGAAGACCCGGCTGAACGTCCGTACCAGAGGATCGGTCATGTTGTTCGCCACCGCCCAGGCGGGAAAACAAATCGTTAGCAAGATGAAAGGAAGGAGGTATTCACGTCGCAACAACGGTGCGCGCGCCTCGGATGGGTTCTGGAATGGAGGTGTTGTTCCGGCGGGATCGGTCGTCATGGTTCGTATGAATGAGTTTTAATCGGCAGAATGGTAAGTCTAGTCCGGATTTCTTACACGGAATCGAAGGACACATGCGCGCGCGTCACACGGGAAGGAGACCGGTCCCAGCGAACCAGTTCTCCGGCAGTCCCGACGGCCGGGTGAGGTTCCGGACAGGTCGCAGAATGCGCAAGACCTCCGCAAGCAATTCCTCGTCGATCGGCCGGAATACCGACCCCAGAGAGGACCCGCCGAAACCGAGGACGGACACATTCAGGGCGGTATTGCCGAGAGAACGATATTTCATACGAATTGCCCGCAACGCGCAAGTGTTGATGGGATCTCCAAGAGTGAGGCGGAGCCCAAGAATATCCGCCCCCTCCGCTGATGAGAATGGACAAGCTTGACTGCTTAATGGATATTATTGACATCAACTCTTATGTCCGGCGCGCTCCCATATCCGGGTTTTATCTCCAAGCAGGTCCTCTCCGGACGCTACTTTTTTGGTCATTTGGATTCCCGGCCGGACAGCCCCGACCTCACAGTCAACTTCGCCGGCCGGGAGGACTGTTCGCCGGATTTCCACCTGGTCCGTTCCGGTTTCCGTTATCACGCGTTCGAGTACATCGCGTCGGGACGGTGGCGTTTGCGCGTGAACGGACGCGATCACACGCTCGAGCCGGGATCGGTTTTCGGTTACACGCCGGCAACCCGTTTTGAACTGCAAGTGATTGCGGACCGGGGAGGGTCCTGCTCCCGCGTCGGCGCGGAACACACGGAAAGAGATTGGGGAAACGGTGTGCGACGAAAGCAAGGCGACTCCTGCAACCTGATCAAGTACTTCGTCGGTTTCTCCGGCCTTCGTGCCGGCCCATTGCTGGCTCGCTGGCGGATAGCGGACGGAACCCCGATCTATCTCGGAGCCCCTCATCGCATTCAGGAAATCCTCGATCAACTCCTGGATTGCGCCGCCTCGCCCCCGGCTTCCTCGGCCGAAATGGCCGCCCACCTGACCGGGTTTCTCCTCCTGCGCATCCGTGAGGAGGCGGGGGCGAACCAGCATCCAACTTCCCCCGCTCACAACGCCTACCTTCGATGCCGTCGTTATGTGGAGAATCATTTCGCCTCCGTTCGCACGGTCGAAGCGGTCGCAACCGCCTGCCACCTCGATCCATCCTACATGTGCCGGCTCTTTCGCGAACACTGCGTCGAGACGCCCTACCAACTGCTCGTTCGCCTGAAGATGAACCGGGCCGTCGAACTCCTGGTCCTCCGCCACGCCTCGGTCAAGGAGGCGGCCCATGCGGTCTCCTTTGACGATCCCTACCACTTCTCCCGGGTTTTCAAACGCACCTTCGGCGTCGCACCGAAACTATTCGTCAGGCGGATCCTGAAACATCGGGAATGCCGATAATATCCATTAACCGGACAAGTTTCTCCATCCCCATTAATTCCACCCACAGTTACGCTCCATGCGAACCTCATTCAAGGACCGTTCATGACCCGATTCATTCCGATTCGTCCCCTGACCGCTTCGACCGCGGCATTTCTAATCGCCATGACCGCAACGCCCGCCACGTCCGCCACCCCGGAGGATTTCGAGAATCTGACCCCCTGGTACGAGCAACCGGCCGCGGCCTGGGTGGACGCTCTGCCGTTGGGCAATGGTCGCCTCGGCGCCATGGTTTTCGGCGGCGTCGAAATGGAGCGCATACAACTCAACGAAGACACGCTCTGGGGAGGCGGTCCCTACGACCCGACGCACGACGACGCCTTGCCCGCGTTGCCCGAGGTCCGTCGGCTCCGACATGCACGGTGTTCCCGGCGCGATTCGTTACGAGGCTCACGCGCGTTTCCTGAACGACGGCGGGCACGTAGCCTCCCGCAACGGCCAGGTCACCGTGCGGAACGCGAATTCGGTAACGGTTCTGATATCGATCGCCACGAATCTCCGCCGCTATGACGATCTGGACGCCGATCCGGCGGAACTCGCCCGAGAACGTTTGAGTGCCGCCGTCGAAAAGTCGTATCAGGAACTTCGCGACGCCCACATTGCCGAGCACCGGCGGGTGTTTCGCCGCGTTTCAATCGATTTCGGATCCATCCCGGAAGCCTCACAACCCACAGACGGGCGCATCCGCAACTCACATGCACAGGAGGACCCGCACTTGGCGGCGCTATATTATCAGTTCGGACGCTACCTCGCGATTTCCGCCTCGCGTCCCGGGACACAACCCATGAACCTCCAGGGCATCTGGAACAACCACGTCAACCCGCCCTGGCAGAGCAAGTACACGATCAACGTCAATATCGAGATGAACTATTGGCCGGTGGAAAGCGGAAATCTGGCCGAGTTCCACGAACCGCTGATGCGCCTGATCGACGAACTCAGCGAAACCGGCCAGCGCACCGCCCGCCGGCATTACGACGCCGATGGATGGGTGGCCCACCACAACACCGACATCTGGCGGGCCACCGCGCCGATCGACGGCGCCTATTGGGGTATGTGGGCGATGGGCGAGCGCCGCCCTCCAGGGGCGGAGGACGGTCGCCTCGCGGAGACGCCTGGGAGAGCTCGGGCAACACGTTCCGCTTCGCCCACTGATGAAGCGCCGTCCGAAGACCGGCGCTACGCTTCCGCCGGCAATCGCAGGCCGACTTCAGGAGTGTCTCGAGCTCCGCCGACAGGCTGCTAGACGTCGCACAGAGCCACCGCGTGGCGGAGACCGTCCATCGGGTTGCGGGTGGGAATGAACTCCTGCCCGACGTACCCTTCGTAGCCGATATCCAGCAGCGCCTTCATGATTGGTGGATAGTACAGCTCCTGGGACACGTCGAGTTCGCCGCGTCCCGGGACCCCGGCGGTGTGAATGTGGCCAATGAGGTCGGTGCCGTATTCACGAATCCGCGCGATGATATCTCCGTCCATGATCTGGACGTGGTAGATATCGAACAGCAGTTTCACCCGCGGCGATCCGACCCGGCGAATGATGTCGGCGCAGTAGTCGATGTCGTCGCCCTGGTATCCCGGATGCCCCCGGTAGTCGTCGCCTTCCACCCGTGAGTTCAAGTGTTCGAGGCAAATGGTCACACCGTGTCGCTCGGCGTGCCCGGCCAGTTCCTTGAGGCCCTCGACGGTGTTGTCCGCACCTTCGTCGAGAGGAATGATGCCTTCGTCTTGGTCGTCGTTGTTGCGCCACTGAAATCCGGTGAACGCGATTACGCTGGGTACGTCGGCGGCGCATTCCTCGATACGCGTCTTCGTCTGCTCGATGACCTCACGTTGGTAGCGGGGATTGTTCAGTCCCTTGGCGAACGGGGGATCGGGCATGCCGTTGGTGGACAACGCGCACATGAGCCCGTATTCGCGCATGGTCGGCCACTCGTCCGGACCGACGAGTTCGATACCCGCGCACCCCAGATCCCGCGCGGAGCGGCACAGGGTATCCAGATCCCATTCCTCACCGAAGGCCATAAACGGCCAGGAAACCACGACCTGCTTGATACGGCCCCGCTGTACGGCGGGCTCGGCGGGCCACCGGTGTGCCTGATCGGCGCTCACGCGCCGGAAACCGGCCGAACCAAGCACGGTCGCCGCGGAGACCGCGGCCGTGGTTTTCAACATATGTCGCCGACTCATCGGCTGGCTGTTTCGGCTTTCGTCAGATCCCTTCTCTTTTTTCATGGCCTGTCAAGTTGTATGGTTTGTGTGGATTCAAGCCACCGCGGTCGCCGCAGTGGCCGACGGGTAAACGGTTATCCTTCAGGAGCCCCACCGGTGACGGCCAAACGCTCCCCTGGTATTCTCAATCCGAGGACGTTCCGGCGGTCCCGCCAAAACCCTCCCGGGCGTAACCGGCTTCGGGATGGCCTTCGTCGTCGAGTTTTCCGGCCGCCCAGAGCAGTCCGGCCGAGACCAGATTCAAGTAATTCGGGTGCTCCATCGTCACATTGTGGTGGCCGATGGTGGTGGCGAACACGGGCACGTCCTGGAATCCGTTCACCCACACGACGACATGGGTATTGCCGCCGTGCCCCTCCGCCAGTGGCGTGACTGTATCGAGAACCTCATCGATCTCATACAACTCCCCGTGGGGAGGATCCCAGGGCGTCTCAAAATGCGCCATAACGGGGTGATCCGTATCGACGGCTTCAACAGGAAAAGGCCGGTGCCTCTCGTGGCTGTTGGTCCTGACCCCCATGAATTTCTCCCAGGCTTCTCCGTAGCCCTCTTGGTAGGAATAGCTATGCATGGCGCAGTGCAGCAGCACGGCGGGCAGGCCGTGTTCGACATGGCCTTCCAGCACCAGTCGATTCACCCATTCGTCGTCCCGCATTTGGGCGAAGCACATATTGTAGAGCACCAAGTCGAATTCCTCGGCCCAGGCGGTGTTGCGGTGACGGCTGATTCGCCCCTCGCTGTCGTCAAGGCCGGCTTCGAAATCGATGGTGAACTCGGCGTTCACCCGCTCCCCGATGCCCTCTTCAAGAATCGTCTGTTGCGCTTCGTAATCGTGC
>SLOW01000036.1 GCA_007132315.1 Opitutales bacterium | reverse complement strand
GGTTCGGTTGCCGTGTGCCGCGTTCGAGGGACTGATGCAGGTTGATGGCGTGTTGGTCTTCGTTGGTGAACGCAAGTGTTTTGTCGAGGTGTTCGCGGGCCCGGTCCGTGTTTCCAAGCCCGTGATGCGCGAGGGCGATCAGCAGGTGGTTCTCGGCATCCCGGCGCTCTTGCAGGGATTCGTTGAATACGAGAAGGTTCGGCAGAGAGGTGGCGAAGTACGGAATCCTGGCTTCTTCTTTCAAGCGGTCGCCGGCGAATTGCAGCAGCGCCTCAAGAACCCCGTGCGCTTCAGCGTCCCGGCCCAGTTCGTGCAGTGAAAGGGCGCGATAGTAGGAAAGGGGGCTGTGGGAGGTGACGGCCATTTCCGCGAAATCGCCTTCTTCGGAGGCCGCGCGGGTAAACGATTCTGCGGCCTCTTCGGGCCGCCCCATTTCCTTGAGGCTGCATCCGATCCAATAGTGGACATCGGCCTGCGCCTGCAACAAGTGATAAGCTTCACCCAGAGATTGCGGCGTATCCATGGCTTGGATAAAGTGCGCGTGGGCGGATTCGGCGTCACCCTGTTCCAGAGCCTGCCGCCCCAACAGGAGGTGAGCGGTGGTGTACTGCCCGAGCACGGCTCCTTCGCCGCCTTCCCACGGATGAAACCGGCGAGAGAGCAAAAGGTCCAGGGCTTCCCGGGGGCGTCCGGTCAGATTGTAGAGTCGGGCCAGTCCGACCGCGCCGTCGTCGCGTTCCAGGACGAGCTCGCGGCGTTCCTCCAGGAAGCCCAACCGGTCTTCGAGGGGGTCGTTGCGTTTGGCGCGCAATTGATCGAATTCCACAACCAACCGGACATCGGACGGCTCCGCTTGAATGGCCTTTTCGTAGGCTTTGCGGGCGGCGTCCCTGTCGTCACGAACATTCCAATACGCGATGCCGAGATTCCGATGGACCGCGCCCCAATCGGCGCCTTCGTTGACCGCCCGTTCCCAGGCGGCCACGGCTTCCTCGCGGCGTCGCGCGTCGTAAAGGAAATTTCCGTAAGCGTAGGCGGCGGCCGGATCCGGACGTTCGGTTGCGAGAGCCCATTCCAGGACGAGCTGTTCGTGCAACCGCGATGGAAAGACGCGGTCGGGGCAGGGAGCGTCCGGCAATTGGGCTGGGTCGCGTCGCAGCCACGCCAGAACGTATCGCGTCATGGGCGTACTGGATGCCGGGTTGGGGACGGCGACCGGGGTCACCGGGGAGTTGTGATGGCATTCGATCAGCGCGGCGGCGTCTTCAAGGAAGCCCGCGTCAGCGTAATCGAATGCGAGGTCGAGAATTGTCTGGGCGTCATTGCGGGTGAGTTCGAGAAAGGTTTTTCGGTCGTCGTCGATCAACGCCATTTCCCAACGGGCCCAGTGGTCGAGGGGATCCGTTTTCAGAAGGGCGAGCAGAATCCGGCGGGCTTTTTCGTGCTCACCGGCGTGACGCCGCAGCACGGCCCGCAGGACATGGGCTTTGTTGTGGTCGGCGTTTGTCCGCAACGATTCTTCGAGGTGGCGTTCCGCGCTTGAGTAGGCTCCCTGGAGGCAGTCGATGCAGCTCAGTTGATAGTGGGCGGCGGAGCGCCATGCGTAATTCCAAGTCGCTTTTTGAAGACGTTCGCGGGCTTTGCCAAAATCGTTCCTAAAGAGCGCGGCAACTCCACTGAAGTGGTGGGCTTCGCCGGTCGCGGGGTTGGGGTGGCGTAAGGTGAGCCGTTCGATGGCCCGGTCGAAGTGGTCTGCGGCTTGATTGAACGCGCCCGCGCGCAGGGCGCGGCGGCCAAGGGCGATGTGGCAGCGGACGTCCCCCGGGTCGCGCCGCAGGCCTTCTTCCCAGTAGGGCTCGGGGGCGCGGGTGGCGTGACGGTTCTGTTCGAGGTGCTCGCCGGTGAAGTACAGTTCGTCGGCGGAAGAGATATCCGCGGGGGTGGGCGGTTCGGTGGCCATTTTCCGATTGCGGGTGAGCTCCGAACGTTCCGCCGGGCGGTATTCGAGAAGCGGAGCGCCGGCGCTGTCTTCCAGCAACAGGTGAAGCTCCGCGGGCGATTCGCCGGAAAAGGTCAAGGAGCGGTTTTTCCAGGATTGCCCCGGACGGAGGTCTATCTGTTCCGAAAGCAGAATGCGGTCTCCTTGTCTGAGCACCGCGCGGGCGCCGGACACGGCCCGGGAGGCGCAGGCGCCGAGTTCGATCGTGCGGTCCTCATGCACCACGAGGCGGAGGGCCGTGTTTTCGTCGGCCTGCTGCACCGGTCCAATGTCCCGGATAGGCCACCAGAACTGGGAGAACGTCTTGGTTTCGTAGGGGAGGAGGTAACTGAAGTCGGGCTGGTTGTCGGTGTACACCCCGGCCATCAACTCAACATAGGGACCGTTCCGGTCGGTCAGTTCCCGGTCCCAGGCCCATCCGAATTCATGGTTGCCCCACGTCCACTGTTTCTTTCCGGGGGCGATGTGCCGGTCGGCTACGTGCACAAAACCTCCCTGCCGGGCATGGTCGTAGCCGCCGAAAAAGGAGTGCTGCGTTTCACAGACCATGTAGGACATCGGAACCGGAATGTTCTTGTACCAGGAAATATCGTTCTGGCCCGGACGTTGGGAGTAATCGACTCCGTAGTAATGCCCCGAAGCTTCGGGGAAGGTGGTCATGGCGCGGACCGCGTGGTCGGCTACATAGGTGACGTCATCGGGAAAGAACGACTGGTAGCGATTGTGCACCGCGGCGGCCACGTTGGCCCACCAGAGGAAAGTCCGGGTCAGGGGCGTGCGGTTGTAGAGACGGGCGCGCAGTTCGATCAGCGACGAGTCCGGCCGCAGTCGCAACCCGTGCATGCCCTTCATGCGATCGAAGGGATCGTGTTCGGACATCCATACGGTTTTGACGCCGTCGGGTTCGTCTTCAATCCAGACATCGGCGGGCAGGAATGTCCCCGGCCGATGGTGTTGGGGCCAGTTGAACTCGACGCCCCCGGAGATCCAGGGCCCGGCCAGACCGACCAGGGCGGGCTTGATCACGTCGTTGCGGTAGAAAAAATCGTAGTCGTCGTTCGTCTTGTCCTGACCGATGTAAATCCGCCCCCCGATTTCCGGAAGCAGGACCAGGCGAACAAAATCGTTCTCCAGCCGGGCCGCCCGGTAGGAGGTGTCAACCGGTGCGTCGTACACCTTGTCGATAAAGGGAATCGGGTACACTTTACCCGAGGATCCCTGATAGACCCGGTTTTCAAAGAACAGCGGATTTTTTTCCGGAACGCCCACCGGGTAGGTGGAAAGGTTATGCGACTCGAGTTTGGCGATGACTTCGTACATGGTGAAAAAGTATTCGAGGTGGTGATTATCTCACCAGAAGATGATGAAGAACAGGGCGACGGCGGCAATGACGAGGCCTCCGGCGTCAGTTCGGGATGGATACGCGGATTGTAGAAGGTGTAGTTGTCATGGCTGAGGATCCGCACC
>SLOW01000248.1 GCA_007132315.1 Opitutales bacterium | reverse complement strand
ACGCCCGATACCTCCAACCGCCCGCCCCCTTGCCCGACACTCCCGAAGTTCGTCAAGACATGGCCGACTACGCCGCCGCGGTCGAAATCGCGGATAAGGCATTCGGCACTGTAATGGACGCTCTCGAAACAAGCGGCTTGGCAGAGAACACGATGGTCATCCTGACCACCGACCACGGAATCGCCTTCCCCTTGATGAAGTGCAATCTGACCTCGCACGGGACCGGCGTCACCTTCGCGATCGACTATCCCGGGAATCCCTCGAAGGGGCAGGTCAACAACGCGCTGATATCCCAGCTCGACGTTTTTCCGACAATTTGCGATCTGCTTCAACTCCCCAAGCCGGATTGGCTACTGGGTGAATCCATGCGACCATTGATCGAAGACGGAGCCAAAAGCATCCGCGAAGATATCTTTGCCGAGGTGACCTACCATGCGGCCTACGAACCCATGCGCATGGTCCGCACGGATCGCTATGTCTATATCCGGCGCTTCGAGAAAGATCTGCGCCGCGTCATGGCCAACGTTGACGATGGACACGCGCGCCGTCTTATGCTCCAACGCGGCTTTGACAAGATCAAACGCCAGGCGATCGAACTCTACGACACGTATTTCGACCCGGTGGAGAGCCGCAGCCTCGTCGGAGATCCGGCCTATGCGGAAGTGCTGGCCGAAATGGAGGAGCGCCTTCAAGCCTGGATGAAACGAACGGACGATCCCATCTTGAAGGGGCCAATTCAAATGAACGAATGGGGATTCGCCAATTCCCGCGAGGCTATGTATCCCAACGAAGGTCCCTACGATCTGCCCGACGGTCGAACAGTGGATCGCATCGAAGCATCCTGATCCTTGAAACTCAAACCCACACTTATAAAAGCAACAAGCGCTATGAAAACATCTCCCCGTCCCGAGCATCCCCGTCCTCAATTTCAACGCCGGCGCTGGCTTTCGCTGAATGGCTGGTGGGACTTTGCCTTTGATTTTGGTTCCTCCGGTGAAGCCAGGGGGTTGCATCAGGACACATCCGGTTTTGACCGGCAGATTCAGGTCCCGTTCT
The DNA here is from genome assembly GCA_007132315.1 of Opitutales bacterium. Lineage (GTDB taxonomy): Bacteria > Verrucomicrobiota > Verrucomicrobiia > Opitutales > T3Sed10-336 > SLOW01. The sequence goes on along the minus strand of SLOW01000248.1, from coordinate 2,421 downwards.
GCCCGGAATCTTCGTTTTCGGGTATTCAGCACACCGACTTCATGTCCACGGTCTGGTATCATCGGGAGATTGCCTTGCCGAAGGAGTGGGCGGGTGCAGGCGTGCGTCTGCATTTTGGAGCCGTCGATTACGTATGCACGGTCTGGCTCAACGGCGCTTTGGCGGGGCGGCACTATGGAGCAGGATCCTCCTTTCACTTTGATCTGACAACCTTTTTGCAGGCGGGAACGAATCATCTGGTGGTTCGGGCGGAGGATGACAGCCGTTCGGGCAAGCGTCCGCAAGGGAAGCAGTGCCCGGAATTTGCTTCGGAAAAATGTCTCTATACCCGCACGACCGGCATCTGGCAAACCGTCTGGCTGGAGGCGATCCCGGAGGCCCGGATCGAAGCGGTGCGGGTGGTTCCGGATGTGGACGGCTCCTGTTTTGTGCTGACTCCTGAATTCGCGAATTCGACCCGTGACCAGCGGTTTCGCGCCGTCCTGCTGGACGGGGAAACAGTGCTGGCGAGCGGAGAGCGCGAAGCCAGTCCGGGCCTGCCCTTGGTCCTTGCCATTCCGGATGCACGCCTGTGGTCGCCGGAAGACCCGTATTTATACGATTTGCGATTCGAGCTTCTGGATGCCTCGGGCGGGGTGGTCGACCGGGTCGAGAGCTACGCCGGCTTGCGCAAGATTCACATCGAGGGCAACCGGATCTATCTGAACAACGAACCCCTCTTCATCCGCTTTGTACTGGATCAGGGATTTTATCCCGACGGAATCTGGACCGCACCGAGCGACGCCGCTCTCAAACGGGACATCGAGCTGGCCCTGGCCGCCGGATTCAACGGTGCCCGGCTTCATCAAAAGATATTTGAAGAGCGCTACCATTATTGGGCCGATCGCATGGGTTTCCTCACCTGGGCCGAGATGCACGACTGGGGGATGGATTTCAAAGAGCCCGAGGCCCTCTTGAATCATCAGCGGGAATGGGCCGAGGTCGTGATGCGGGACATCAACCATCCCTCTATCATCGCCTGGACGCCGTTTAATGAAACCCTGAGAGGAGCCCGGGCCGATTTGGAAGTGCATCGTCGTGCGCTGACGGCGATCTACGATCTGACCAAGATGCTCGATCCCACCCGACCCTGCCATGGCACCAGCGGACACGTGCAGGTGAAGACCGACATTTTCAGCGCCCACTGCTACAATCAAAACCCGGAACAGTTCGCGGAAAGATTCGCGGCGTTGACGCCCGATGAACCGGAAAAGGCTCCGGTCTGTCATCCCGATCTCTCGTCCCCCTACACCGGTCAGCCCTATGTGGTCGCCGAATACGGCGGCACCTGGTGGGACAGCGGGGCCTCTGAATCAAAGGACAATGACCTCCAGGTGAGCTGGGGCTATGGCGCAAGGCCGACCTCCATCGAGGAAGTCTATCACCGTATCGAAGCGCTCACCGCGGTCCTGCTGCGGCATCCACACATAGCCGGCTTCTGCTTCACCCAGTTGACCGATGTCGAGCAGGAGCAGAACGGCCTTTATACCTATGACCGCCGGGAAAAGTTCGATATCGAACGAATCAGGAAAATGTTGTGTAATGGGTGCCGCTGCCTAGCCTGAATAATTCATGAGCCATCTGCTGCAACCAAGTTCATGAATTAATCAGGTTAAGGTCGCGCAAGTTGAACGCCATAAAATCGGTCGTCGCAGCCTGTGCGGCGGTTGTCGCAGTCGTTGTCGCCGGGGTTCGATTCTGTATTCCGCCCCCTATCCCCTATAAGGGGGAAAGCGGCCACCGAAAAATCTTGCGGAAACGGGAAGTGGCGGTAAATTCTTGATTAAGAGTTTGGAATATGAAATTCAGCACTTGACTATGAACGAGCAAAATAAATCGAGAATCACGCTTCAGGATATTGCCGACCAGGCCGGGGTGACGGCTCAGACGGTGGCCAATATCCTGCAAGGCAGAACCCGGGCGAAATGGCCGAAAGTGGCGGAGCGGGTCGAGTATATCCGAAAGGTCGCCGCCGACATGGGCTACCGCCCTCACGCCCATGCACGCGCCACCGCCACTGGGCACTGCAATACCATCGGCATGCTGATGAGTGTACACTCCAGCCACTCGATGCGTACCATGGGCCTGGTCCACGGGGTGCTGACGCGTAATCGAACTTGCTTCACCTCGTAGCTGCGGAACCACCAACCACCAACCACCTGGGCGCAGGGGTGCGGACGTACTTCAAAATCGGTGTCGGCTGTAAGTTTTTGAGATGGCGGGCAATGCAGGTGGCTCATAATTATTCAGGCCAGGCACTCCCTTCCCTGCCTCCCCCCCCCCCCCATTTTCATGCTTACCTTCCCCATTTGCCCCCATTCGTGGTTCTGCCCCTTCTTTGCGATCTTTGCGGGTTAATCCTCCGGAACTTTCCAGGGTCTT
>SLOW01000382.1 GCA_007132315.1 Opitutales bacterium | reverse complement strand
TGACCGGGGCGGCCACCCGGCCCTTGATGCCGGTGGGCTCCGTCCAGGACATGAACGCCCGGATCGAATTCGAAGACCGGCGCGCGGTGTTGGAGGAGTTCCGTGGGCGGCTTGGAGGAGAATGGGTGCGCGTGGCGGGAGAGATATCCCTGGCGTCCGACCTTCAGCCGGTGTTCGACTTTACGATTCAGGGGTCGAACCTTCCCCTGACCCGGCAGCCGGGTCTGATCATTCGGGGCGATGTCGATCTGGCCGTGCGCGGCGGTGACGACGAGACACCGGCGATCACCGGGGAGCTCACCATGCGGGAGAGTGTCGTGATCACCGAGTTGCGCGCGATGGCGCCGGTGGCCGTCGCCACGCCCGAGCGCCGCCCGCCGTTCTTCAGCGTGAACCAGGAACCGTTTTCAGAATGGGTTATCGATATCGATATTCGCGGAGACCGGTTCCTGTCGGTCCGAGCCCCCGGATTTCGGGGTAGGCTGTCGGCCACGTTCAATCTCAGGGGCACGCTTTTCGAGCCCCAGGCGATCGGAGAGGTGCGTGTCGACGGCGGCGGTATCCGCTTTCCTTTCGCCACCATGCGCATCAATCAGGGCACCATCACCCTCAGCCAGGACAATCCGTATCGGCCACAACTGTTTATCACCGCCTCGACCCGGCTGTTCGGTTACGACTTGAACATGGAACTGAGCGGCCCCGCCGACGACCCGATGCTCGAGTTCACGTCGCATCCACCCCTGAGTTCCGAAGCGATTCTCCTGATGATCACGGCCGGAGAACTGCCGCTCGGCGAGCTCCAGTTCACCGGCCAGCAAAAAGCCACCAAGCTCGCTCTGTACATCGCCCAGAACCTGTTTCTCGAATTCGGCGGCGACGACGACGCCACCGAGCGACTGACCATACGCTCCGGAGAGAACATCTCCGAACAGGGCCGCGAAACGTTTTACCTGGAGTACATGTTCTGGCCGCGGGTGGGGGTCGTCGGGGAATACGACCGCTTCGACGCTTTCAACGCAGGATTGAAATGGAAGTTCTTCAGCCGTTGATGACGCTGAAGGATGCTTATTGTTAACATGATTGAGCGAACACGATTGAAGACTTCCTTTTTTCCAGCCGGCTTCCGGCGGGATTTGCGTGCTATCCGGCAGGGCGCGGGCGGGCACCGAAGGATTCTTTGGTTTGTGCTCCTCGGGATACTGGTTCTCATTCCGGTCCCCGATCTGGCGGCCGAGGAGGATCCGCCGGACTTGAGGGTGCGGGGTTACGGGTTCTGGGGAAACCGCGACTTGCGGCTGACGATCGAACTCCTGGATACGGAAGAGGACCGAACCCATTTTGATGCGAACTTCATCGAGGACGCCGTGTTTATCATGAATTCTCGGGTCCAGCAGGACGGCTACCTGCGCCCCCGCATCACCGCGAGAATCAAGCTCGACGACGGCGAGGAACGGGAGTTCAGCTGGCAGGATCGTTTGGATACACTTCTGCCCCGCCCCCTGGAAGCGAAACGGGTCCGTTTTCGCATCGAACGCGGTGTCCTTTATTACTATGACGAGATCGAGTTTGAAGGACTGACGGTCATCAGCGAGAGCGAGGCCGAAACCTACTTCGCCCCCGGTGATTTCTTGATTCGCCTCAAAGGTACCCGGTCGTTCACGCCGCGCAAACTCGACAACAGCATCAACAACCTCCGCGAGGTGCTGATTGGGATGGGATACGAAGGTGCACAGGTGACCCTCCAGGAGATGGACCGCGACGACGAAACCGGGGCGGTTTCCGTTCGGATCGCCGTAAACGAGGGCAAACAGACCGTGGTCCGGTCGGCCCGGGAGGAGGTTTACATCGAAGGCGAGGAGGAACCTTCCCTGGTCGTCGATCGCGAACCGGGGATTCCTTTTTCCCGCCGGTGGACGCAGGATCGCAATCTCGACCTTCGGAACAGTTTCCTGCGCCAGGGTTATCCCGACGCGCGGGCGCAGGTGACGACCGTTGATCGTGAGGAAACCGACGACAGAGTGGAGGTGGATCTGCTCTTCACCGTGCACACGGGCAACAAGGTCCACGTGGGCGAAGTTCGTTTCGAGGGAGCGGACAAGACGCGGGAGTCGGTGTTGCGGCGGCGGGTGGAGTCGTCGGCCGGAGACGAACTGGATCGCCTTGAGATGGACCAGGCCCGCTACCGCCTGGCAAGGCTCGGCGTCTTCGACACCGTTGAGGTGGATTACGAGGAGGTGGACGAGGAAACCCGGAACGTGATTTTCCGCCTCCACGAGGGCAAGGAGGTGGATATCAGTCTTCTGTTCGGTTACGGGAGTTACGAGTTGCTGCGGGGCGGTCTGGAGATCGAACAGTACAATATCTTCGGACGCGCTCACCGGTCCCGCCTCTTGGCGATCCAATCCTTCAAGGCGTCCAGTGCCGAGTACCTTTATACCATGCCCGAGGTCTTCGGCGAGGATATCAACGCTTTCGGTCGGGGCAGCGCGTTGCGCCGGGAGGAGATTGATTTTATCCGCACCGAATACGGGACGACGGTCGGACTCCAGACCTTTTCTTCGCGCCTGAACAGCGATCTTACCCTGCGATACAGCTATCAGATCCTGCAGTCCGGCCGTTTCGATTTGGTGGAGGAGGACGGAATCGGTCGCGCCCAGGTGGGTTCCGTCGGTTTCGACATTCGTCACGACGAACGGGACAATCCCATTTACCCGCGCGGTGGCTACAACCTGTTCACCATTACCGAATATGCTTCCGAGTATTTCCTCGGCGAGGCGAACTATCAACGCGCGGAGCTCGGCGCCTCCTGGCACAAGGGGATTGGCAGGGGAGCCTACATCAACGTCGGATTCACCCACGGGCTGGTGCATACGAACGGCGAGGTCGGAGACAATCTCCCGTTCAACCGCCGCTTTTTCCCCGGGGGCGACAGTTCGATCCGCGGTTACCAGTTCGGGGAAGCGGCATCGCGGAACGCGGCCGGAAAATTGGCCGGCTCCGAGACCTATTCGCTATTCAACCTCGAGTTCGAACAGCTCCTGACGCCGTCGTGGTCGATCGTGTTCTTTTCGGATTCACTCGCCATTGCCCGCCGGTTTTCGGATTATCCTTCGGATGAGGAATTGTACTCGGTCGGCGCCGGCATCCGCTACAAGACCTTCATCGGTCCGATTCGGCTCGAGTACGGTCACAATCTGAATCCTCGCGACGAGGACCCCTCCGGCACACTCCATCTGTCGATCGGTTTTCCGTTTTGATTGGCCGGCGCCGCTCACTCTTTGGCCAGTGCCAGGCCGGCCAGCCGCCCGGTGGTCCAGGCTGCTTGAAAGTTGAACCCGCCGGTCACACCGTCGAGGTCGAGGCATTCGCCGCCGAAGTGCAGTCCCGGGACCACCCGGCTTTCCATGGTTCGGAAATCGACTTCGCGCAAACGAACGCCGCCGCAGGTGACAAACTCTTCCTTGTTCATGGTTTTTCCGCTGACCGCGAACCGCGCGTCGGTCAACTGACCCAGCAGGGCGTTCGCCTGGTTTCGGGAGAGGCGCGCCCAGGGCAGATCGGACGGCACGCCCGCGGCCGAAACCAGCCGCTCCCAGAGACGGGCCGGCAGTCTCGGAACGGGCGCGTTCTTGACCGCGCGTCGCCCTTGCGATTCGCGCTGTCCGTCGAGCAGGGCGCGGACGTCGTCGGGCCCGGAGTCACCCAGCCAGGAAAGGGCGATTTCGCCCCGGTAATCGAGTTCCTGAAATCGCCGGGCCTCCCAGGCCGACAGTTTCAGCACCGCCGGGCCGCTGACGCCACGGTGGGTGATAAGCAGGGGACCGGATTGCGGCCGGCCCCCGGGAGGCAAACCGACCCGGGTCGACGGCACGGAGATTCCCGCCAGGTCTTGTATCCGCGGATCTTTGACGTTCAGAGCGAAGAGCGAGGGAGCCAGCGGCTCGATGCTGTGGCCGAGGGCTTGCAGGGATTCGAGAAGCGGGGAGTTCTTTAGCGATCCGGGGGCGAGCATGACGCGGTCGGCTGGAAACTCGTCGCCACCGGAAGCCCGGAGAATAAAACCGCGGGGGATTTGTTCGACGGATTCGACCGGCCGGCGCGTTTCGAGCCGGACGCCGGCGTCGCGGGCGGCGGCGAGCAGGCAGTCGATCACGGTTTGGGAATCGTCGCTCACCGGAAACACCCGTCCGTCTTCCTCCGTCTTCAACGCGACGCCCCGCTGCTCGAACCACGCCATCGTGTCGCGCGGTTGCCAGTGGTGAAAGGCGGCTCGCAGTTCGCGCCTCCCTCGCGGATAGTGTTCGGACAACTCGCTCGTGTCGAAGCAGGCGTGGGTGACGTTGCAGCGTCCGCCGCCGGATATCTTGACTTTCCCCAGAAAGCGCGAGCCGCGTTCGAGCAGGACGACTTCGGCGCGCGGATCTGTTTCCGCGGCGGCGATCGCCGCGAAGAATCCGGCGGCTCCGCCGCCCGCGATGACGATGCGCCGGGTCTTCATCGCTTACTTCCGGTTCGGCTCGCATAAGCCACGGAGGCGCCAGAGTGCGGAAGGTGTCTCCATGGGCGCCATCCGGTTCACGATCGATCCCCGTTACATACCGGCCACGCGAAAATCGATCTGCCGCTTGAATCGATCGACGCGCTCGGTCACCACTTCGATGGTCTGGCCCATTTCGAATTTCCTTTTTTTCCGTTTCCCGACGAGTTTGGTGCCGTCGCCGTTCAGCAGGTAGTGGTCGTCGCTGAGGGTCGAGATATGCACCAGCCCGAATGTCTGCGACTCGACCAACTCGACGAACATGCCGTGGTTTTTCAGGTCGGTAATGGCTGCTTTGAAGCGGGTTTTTTCCTTCTTCGCCAGTTCCCGTTCAAAGAATTCCAGCTGTTTGATCTTGGTGTGTTCGCGTTCCGCCTCCGTGCTGTTCTGCTCGGTGACGGACAGGTGTTCGGCGACCGCCTCGAGGTCGGCCTGCGCGTATTTGCGCGTCTTGTGCAGGGGTTTCCGCTTTTGGTGACGGCTCAGGAAATTCTCCAACACCCGGTGCACCACGAAATCCGCGTAACGCCGGATGGGCGAGGTGAAATGGGTGTAGTTGCGTTTGGCCAGACCGTAGTGCCCCTTGGGCTCGGCCAGGTACTTGGCCTGTTTGAGACTGCGCAGGAATTGCAGGCGGTGGGTGTAACCCTGGGGGTGGTCATTGATTCGCGCGAGCATCTTGGTGACTTCCTTCTTGTTGTTCAGGTCACCCACCCGGATGCCGTGGGTGGCCAGGTATTCGCGGAACTCGTTCAGCTTGTCCTCTTCGGGTTTGTCGTGCGTGCGGTAAAGCGACGGCACGGCGTGTTCCTTGAGGATCTTGGCGATGGCTTCGTTGGCCAGAAGCATGTATTCCTCGATCAACTGGTGGCTCTCGTCGTATTCGATCAATTCGAGACGGTCGGCGTAGCCCTGTTCATCGACGAAGATTTTCACCTCGGGCATGTCGAGGTCGAGACTGCCGGCGCGCATACGTTTTTGCCGCAGGCTTGAAGCCAGGTTCCACATGTCGCGGATGGCCGTTTGGAGCTCCGCGAGCTCGCCGTCGGAAAGCGATTTCAGCGGTCGGCCGGTGGAGCCGGTTTGGTGGGCGGGAGGCAGGGGCAGGCGCCGGGCCTGATTGAGGTCGTTTTGCTTCAGCAACGTGTGCGCTTGCCGGTAAGTGAGGCGTTTGCGGCTCCGAATGACGCTGTTGGCGAATTCGACGTGTTGGATCCGGCTCTTGGAGAGTGTGATGAGAACGCTCTTGGTCAGGCGGTCCTCGCCCTCCTTGAGACTGCACAAACCGTTGGAAAGTTTGTGGGGGAGCATCGGGATCACCGTCCCCACCAGATAGGTGGAGTTGCCCCGTTCCTTGGCTTCGCGGTCCAGGGCGGAGTCCGGCGTCACGTACGCGGCCACGTCGGCGATGTGCACGCCGATCCGGTATGTGCCCTGGCCTACCTTCTCGATGGAGAGGGCGTCGTCGAAGTCCTTCGAATCGTCCGGATCAATGGTGAAGGTCGTCAGGTCCCGCAGGTCGAGGCGTCCTTTCAGGTCGTTCTTGCGAACCTCGTCCGGAAGGGACTCGACCTCGCGGAGGACCTCATCCGGAAACTCGGGATTCAGATCGAAATTGCGGAAAATCGCTTTCAGTTCGGCGCCGGGCTCGAAGGTGCGGCCAAGGACTTCGATGATATCGCCTTCCGGGTTGACGTGGCGTTGTTTCCACTCGAGCAGTTTGACGGCGACCTTGTCCCCGACCTTTGGAGCGGACTTGAGATTGGTCTTTGCCGGATCGGGAACGATGATGTCGTGCACCAGGCGCGGATCGTCCGGGATCACATAATGGAACAGCTTGGCTTTTTCCAGTGTGCCCGTCACCACCGTTCTCCCGCGTTCGAGGATCCGAATCACGCGCCCGAAGACCTCCTTCTCCCCATTGCGTCCGGTCTTCTTGGCGGAGGAGCGGCGCCGGCGACTGGGGGCGTCCATCAGGCGGACCAGTACACGGTCCTTGTGCATCGCGACCCAGGTGTCTTCGGCGCTGATTTGGACCGGTGTCGCGTCGCGGCCGCCGAGGTGGGGGTCGCGGCGCAGAATGGCGGCGCCGCTCTGCCGGAATTGGATGGTTCCGCTCACCAGATTGGCGTCCTGGGGAATGCAGAGACGGTTCTTCTTGATCCGCGCGATGTAGCCTTTGCGCAGCAGTTCTTCGATTTCCTGGTCGAAAGCCTTTTCTTCTCTCTTGCTGAGCTTGAGCGCCTGGGCGAGTTCGTTCCGCCGGGTCGGCACGTAGTCCGAGCGGCGGAGGTGTTGCAGAATTTTGTCGCGTAGAAGCATGGATGGCTGAGGCGTTCGGTGTGCGCGAAGGACCCGCGCGTTTTTGCAAGGGCGTATTCTCGGGTGCGCTTTGGAGGGACGCAAACCTTAATCCGGCGCGGACACCGGCGCCCGAGAACACCCGAACGCGCTTGCGAAGGAGGGCCTCGGCGAGTAGGAATGCACCATGAACTCCCAAACGTTTTCCCTGCTGCCCCGGGGGGCCGGCCTGCTTTGCGGCGCCATCCTCGCCTTCGCGCCGTCCCTCCGGTCGGTGGACGAAGCCCGCGGTCCGGTCATCGCCCGCGAAATCGTATCGGGACTCAATTCTCCGCTCTACGCCACTACGCCTCCGCACGACAGCCGACATCTGTTTATCCTGCAGAAAGGAGGCGCGATCCGGATCTACGATCGCCAGCACGAATCGTTGCGGCGGGAATCCTTTATGGCGGTTTCGCCCATCAGCACCCAGAGCGAACAAGGTTTGCTGGGTATGGCGTTTCATCCGAAGTTCGAGGAGAACCGTTACTTTTTTCTCAACTTCACCAACGACAACGGCGACACCGTGGTCCGGCGCTACCGGATGCAGAGCGCGGAAGCGCCTTACCGGGTCGAGAGCGGCAGCGAACTCGACCTGATCACGATCGAACAGCTCCAGGCGAATCACAACGGCGGCTGGATCGGGTTCGGCCCGAACGACGGTTACCTCTACATCGCCCTGGGGGACGGCGGCGGGGGCAACGACCCGGGGAATCACGGTCAGAATACGGAGACCCTGCTCGGCGCCATGCTGCGCATCGACGTCGATAACGACGATTTCCCGGACGATCCCGAGCGCAATTACGCCGTTCCGGAGGACAATCCGTTCGTGGATGAGGAGGGGCGCGACGAAATCTGGGCCTACGGTCTGCGCAATCCGTGGCGCAACAGTTTTGACCGCGAAACCGGCGATTTCTGGATCGCCGACGTCGGCCAGAGCAACCGCGAAGAGGTCAATTTTCAGCCCGCCGACAGCGGAGGCGGCGAAAACTACGGGTGGCCTTTGCGCGAGGGCCTGATCGCCACGCCCACCGGCGGCGTGGGCGGGCCCCGGCCGCCGGACAATGTGGATCCGATCTACGATTACAACTTTTCCGACGGCGACAAGTCGATCATTGGCGGCTACGTGTACCGCGGGTCGGCGATGCCTCAGTTGCGCGACCACTACTTCTTCGGGGATTTCATGGACAATTTCGTCCGGTCGTTCCGTTACGACGGATCCGGAATGGTCGATGACGAGGACGTGGTGGATTGGGAGCCGAGCTTCGGCTTTATTCCCAATCCTGCATCGTTCGGCGAGGCCGCCGACGGCGAGTTGTTTATCGTCAGCCTGGGCGGAAGTGTTTACCAGATCACGCAGTCTCCCTGGTACCTGTGGCGCAATCGGCATTTTTCCGACGAGGAAATTGAGGATCCGGCGATCAGCGGCCCGGAAGCCGATTTCCGGGGCGACGGCCTGCCCAATCTGCTCAAGCACGCCCTAGGCCTCGCACCGGACGCCCCGCGCGGGGCGCTGCCCGTCGAACTCGATCTGGAGACACGGGAAGATCCGGAGACAGAGGAAGAGCACGACTATATGACCATCACCGTCGAACGCGACCCCGCGGCCGGCGACGTCGAACTTGTCGTGGAAGTATCCGACGCTCCCGGAGACGCCGGCAATTGGAACGTCGCCGAAGTCGAAGTCCTCGAAAACTCGCCGGAACGCCTGCGGGTGCGCGACACGGTCTCCATCGATGAAGCCCCCCGCCGCTTCTACCGCATCCGGGCGACGCAGGCGTTTCAACAGGATTGATCTTTGAATCGACGTCCGGCCGCGGCGCAGCCCATCCCGCGAGCACCGCCCTCGGGGATCGGGGGCCGTCGCGGCGTTGGCCCTGCAACCGGCTCGCTCACGTACTCCAGTACTATCCCTGCGCCGGTTTTGGGTCCGCCTTGCCAGCCGAACTTCTGCGATTTTTGCAACATCAGGGTCCACTTGGCATCCTGATCAGGAAGCCGCCCGACAATCTGTTTCAAACGGATCTTTCATTTTCAACACGGGGATTGCGCACGGCGGGTACGAGACACTAGGAATGGGGGTTGACTGTTTTGGTTCCGGTTGGGCCGGGACCGAACGAAAACCGTCCATGAAATTTAAACACGCAGTATTGGAAAGCCTGGATTACGCCCTGCCGGAGGAGCGGTGGACGTCGGAGGAGATTGAAGAGCGGCTCAGGCCGACCTACGACCGGCTCCGTTTACCGGCCGGCCGGTTGGAGCTGATGACGGGAATCCGGGAGCGGCGGGTATGGGAGCCGGGAACGGCGGCATCGGAGGCGAGCGCGCGCGCGGGACGCAACGTTCTGGCAAAATCGCGCCTGCCCCGGGAGGAGCTGGATCTGGTGATCCACGCGGCGGTCTGCCGCGACCGCCTGGAGCCGGCGACCGCGGCTTACGTCCACGGAGAATTGGAGTTGGCGCCGCGAACCCAGTTCTTCGATGTCTCCAATGCCTGCCTGGGGTTTCTCAACGCGCTGAGCCTGGCGTCCGCGATGATCGATGCTGGACAAATCCGCAGCGCGTTGGTCGTGGCGGGAGAGAACGGCCGGCCGTTGCTGGAAAACACTATCCAACGCCTGCTCGATCCCGGTCTGACCCGCAATGGGGTGAAGCCGTACTTCGCCAACCTGACCATCGGCTGCGGCGCGGTGGCGGCGGTCGTCTGCCACGAGTCCCTGGCCGCGAACCGTCCCCGGCTACTCGCGGGCGCCGCAGCGACCGATACGGGCCAGAACCAACTCTGCGAGGGAGACAGCACGGGCGAAGGGGACGGTCTGGACATGCGGACCGAAAGCGAAGCGCTGCTAGTGGCGGGTGTCGAATTGGCCCGGCGAACCTGGGACGCGTTCAAGGCGGAAACGGGTTGGACGGCAGCGACGCCCGACCGCATTGTCTGCCACCAGGTGGGCTCGGCCCACCGCAGAATGCTTTACGAGACGCTCGGGCTGGCACTGGAGAAAGACTTTTCCACCTTCGCCACCCTCGGGAACATCGGCTCCGTTTCGCTGCCGATTACCCTGGCACGGGCTGTGGAGGAGGGCGCCGTGGCCGACAACGATCGGGTCGCTCTCCTCGGTATCGGAAGCGGTATTACGTCGCTGATGCTGGCTCTGGAGTGGCGGAACGGATCGCAGAACGTTTCTTAACGGAACGATGACTAAACGCGTACAATCAATCAAAGCTCCTTCGGAGGAGAAAGCCGGCGATCGGGTGGATCCGTTTCCGTGGAGCTCCTGGCGTTCCCTCTATCCTTTTCAAAGTCACTACCTGCGTCTGGACGGGGGTGTCCGCATGCACTATGTCGATGAGGGAGCCGGGAAAACGGTGCTCATGGTCCACGGGAACCCAACCTGGTCCTTCTATTACCGGCGCCTCATCGCGTCGTTGCGGCGCAAGCACCGCTGTGTCGCCCCGGATCATGTGGGCTGCGGGCTCTCCGACAAGCCGGCCGGCTATCCCTACTGTCTGGAACGACATGTCGAAAATCTGGAGCGGTTGGTGATTGATCGCGACCTGCGCGACATCACCCTGGCCTGTCACGACTGGGGGGGCGCGATCGGAATGGGGATGGCCTTGAGGCAGCGGGATCGGATCAGTCGTATCGTTGTAATGAATACAGCTGCGTTTCCATCGAACCGGATTCCCCTGCGAATCAGTGTCTGCCGCCTGCCCGTTTTGGGTCCGATCGCCCTGCGCGGATTCAATTTGTTCTCCCGGGCCGCGCTGCATATGGCGGTGGCGCGCCACGAACGCATGACCCCGGCGACCGTGCGTGGATATCTTTATCCCTACAACAACTGGCGCAATCGCGTCGCCATTTTGCGTTTCGTTCAGGACATACCCATGAGACCGGGGCATCCCAGTTATCCCGTGCTGGAGAATATAGGACGCGGATTGGAAGCGCTGCGGGAGACCCCGATGCTGATCTGCTGGGGCGAACGTGATTTCTGTTTTACAACCGATTTCCTGGCCGAGTGGCGGGAGCGCTTTCCGCACGCCGAAGTCCATTCCTTTCCGGGAGCAGGCCACTACGTCCTTGAAGACGCTCACGAGGACATCATTCCCCGGATTCAGGCGTTCCTCGAACGGTGTCCCGCGGGATCCGATTGACGGCGTTGTCAAGGCAGGGCACTGGAATGCCCGAAACCGACAAACGTTGTTGCGGACGAGTGACGTTTTTCAATTGGATGCGTTAATGGAAGCTCACGCTGGTGGCGTGAGTTTTACGCGCAAGATGCGGGAGCATGCTCCTCCAGGAAGTAGAATCGCGATCCCGGTTGCGATTGGGTTTTATCAAACGATGAACGGGCTTAACCGAGCAGCAGTCTAAACCTGATCTTCATTTACTAAAACCGCCGCTACGCCGTTCTGGACGGCATTTACGTCGTGCGTACCGGCGTGGCCAAGAATCGTCTCTCGACGCACGAGACGGTGGAGCGTTACAAAGATCTCAGCCTGGTTGAAAATCAGTTTAGCCGGCGCCTCTGCAATCCACCGCCAACAGCGAGCCCCCGGATCTCAGTAAGCTGAATTGGGCGGACGGAAGATCTGCTTGAACGTCATGAAGATGATTTGCAGGTCGAGCATGAGTGACCAGCGGTTGATATACTGGATATCGTAGTTGACTCGCTTGCGGAGCAGTTCGGGATCGACGATCTCGCCGCGGTAGCCGTTGCACTGCGCCAGCCCGGTGATGCCCGGTTTGACAAAGTGACGGGTGTAATAGGAATTGAGATTCTGACTGAAAAGCTCGTCGTGCTCGACCAGGTGGGGGCGCGGTCCGGCGACGCTCATGTCACCCAGCAGCACGTTGATGAACTGGGGCATCTCGTCCAGACTGGTCTTCCTCAGGAAGCGGCCGAAGGAGAAAATGCGGTCGTCCTCGCGGCTCGCCTGACGGGTCACGTCGCCGTTGTCCACCCACATGGTGCGGTACTTGAGAATCTGGAACTTTTTCTGTGTAAGACCGGAACGCGGCTGGCGATAGAAGACCGGACCGGGTGCCTCGCGGCGCTGGAAGAACCACACCAGCAGCGTGAGCGGGGGCAGGATGAACGCCACCACCGGCAGGGCCACCATGACGTCGAGGGATCTCTTGGCCGCGCGGTTCAGCGGATTTTCCAGCGGTTCGTTGTCCAGGGTGAAGAACGTGAACGGACCTTCCTGGTCCACCAGAATCGGATGGTTGAACTCGCGTTCGTAGTTGTTGAAAATCCGAACCCGGCAGCCATGCTGCTGGGCGATCTGGAGAAGCTTGCGGGTTTCCTCGCCGGTGAATCCTTCTTTCAGAATGATGACCTGCGCGATGTGACGGGATTCGATCACCTCGTCGAGTCGGTCGGGCGTGCCCAGCACGGCGAGGGAGGTGTTGAGTTTCCTCGGATTTTCCTTGGTCAGCAAGCCGACGGTTTCCACTCCCAGGCAGGTGTTGTGCGACAACCAGTCGGTCAGGCCCTGCAGCGCGGACGAGTGGCCGACCACCAGTGTCGGCATGTGGGCCGATTTGAACACCGACCGGCAGATCAGGCGAGGCAGGTAGTGGTTGCCCACGAACAGGGCCACGGTCGCGAGCAGGAGAAAATTTCCGAGAAAAAGCCGGCTGATGGCTCCGTCTTTGGTGGCGAAAACCACCAGGAAAACCACCAGCGCGATGCGAATAACCTGTTGCTTGGTGAGGTGGAAGGTTTCGATCCAGGAGAGGCGGGCGAGATTCTGCGACCAGTCGTGATAGAAGCGCAGGCCGATCATCATTCCGCCGACCACGGCCAGGTAGTAGAGCAGGGGATTGGCTTCCTCGGTCAGAACGATCAGTCCGGTCCGGTCGAGCAGGCCCATGAACCCGAAATACAACAGGGAAATCAGCACGATCATCCAGATCGAGTGCAGTGTGGTGAGTCCTTCTTTCCGATGCTTGAGCATGGCGTTCCTTTTTTAAATCTTTTTTACGCGCCCGACTGAGCGGTTTTTTCGATTAACTTGCCCGCAGTATAGGATAGAGCGGGTTCACCGACAATCGGGTCACTCACGAACCGGGGCATCAGGGTAAATACTAACCGGGCTTAGGGTAAAATCCCGGATAACCATTAGCATTTTGTCGTACTTGGGCTACCGCCCAAGTACGACAGAATGCTGAAAAGGGGGAAATATCATGACAAGAGAGTGGACAAGAGGTGAAAGAACTCATGCAAGCGCATACGAAGGCTCCGTTGCCCTCGAATCTCGTTCGTTTGTGTCCGCGCTACTGGGCAGAGCGG
>SLOW01000044.1 GCA_007132315.1 Opitutales bacterium | reverse complement strand
CGATTGCGGGAGCGTTCGAGCTTGATGGTCTTAACGGGGATCTCCGTTGGCCAGGGTGCCGGAGTATAGCCGGTCTCCCAAGTGATGATGTGCAGGTGGTTGCTGTCGATGACTTGCTTGAACACCTCCATGCTGTTGATGCCGCGGTCGATGGTGATGGTGGTGACGGCCGGACTCTGATATTGGATCGATAAATCCGGCCCCAGAATGGAAATGATATCGGAGGCATTCTCGATCATTGCCTGGAAACGGGCTTCGGCCGTCCGCCGGGCGGCCTCGGCCAGGGCGTGGGCACGGCGCCTCCGGGCATCCCAAATTTCCCGCTCCACCGCCGGAACCAGGCGGGCGAGCGAGCTTTTCATGACGAAGTCATGCGCTCCGGCCTTCAGGGAGGTCACCGCCATCTCCTCGTCGATGGTGCCGGAGACAATGATAAAGGGGAGATCCCGGTGGGATTTCTTCAACACTTCCAACGCCTCGGGTCCACTGAAACGGGGAAGCCGGTAATCGGATAAAATGAGATCCCAGTCCTCCTTCTCCAGGGCGGCACGCATTGCCTCGGCGGTTTCCACCATACTGCCCGTGACCGTATAGCCCGCTTTTCCCAACTTACGTGTCAGAAGTTTGA
Organism: Opitutales bacterium; assembly: GCA_007132315.1. GTDB lineage: Bacteria > Verrucomicrobiota > Verrucomicrobiia > Opitutales > T3Sed10-336 > SLOW01. The sequence continues at coordinate 2,865 of SLOW01000044.1, read as the reverse complement.
CGTCGCTTTCCAAATCCTCCACGAAGAGGACGCGCAGAGGAGTCCCCCCGGGACGCTCCTCGCCGGCAGGCGGCGGATTCAGGGCTTCGGGCAAGAGATTCATGACGGCGTCGTTTTCTCCGGTGGCTGCCGGTCCCCGGCGGCGGATAAGTTCCGGGCGCTCTCTTCGCGCCCGCTTGGCGGCGGTTCGTTCAGCAGGAGCCAATACATGCCCAGGTTCTGGACGGCCAAGGCGAATTCCTCGAAACGGATCGGTTTGCACACGTAGCTGTTGGCACCCAGATTGTATCCATTGATGAGGTCCTCTTCTTCCCGGGACGATATCAGTATGACGATCGGCTGCCAGCGATAACGCTCGCTGGAGCGCAACTCCCGCAGCACTTGCAGGCCGTTGACCTTGGGCAGTTTCAAGTCGAGCAGGATAAGGGTGGGCTTGTCCTCGAGATTGCGCCCGGAAAAAGCGCCCCGCCCGAAGAGGTAGTCCAGGGCCTCCACGCCGTCGTAGGCCACCACCACTTCATTGGCGATTTTGCACTTTTCAAAGGCGCGCCGGGTCAACTTGACGTCTTGGAGCCGGTCTTCAATCAACAGGATCTTTTTCGGTTTCATGGTCTTCCTTTTCAGCGGGCAGGGTGAAATAGAGGGTGGCGCCTTTGCCGACGGCGCCTTCGGCCCGGACCCGGCCATGATGGCGGTGGATGACGCGTTTGACGGTGGCCAGGCCGATGCCGGCCCCGTCAAACTCGGCGGTGCTGTGCAGCCGCTGGAAGGCGCCAAACAACTGGTCCGCGTAGGCCATGTCGAAACCGGCGCCGTTATCGCGCACGAAGTATTCGGTTTCGCCCGCCGCCGGGTGAGCGCCGAATTCGATCCGGGTGCGCTCCGTTTGACCGGTGAATTTCCAGGCGTTGCCGAGAAGATTTCCCATTACCACTTTCAGGAGGGGTTCATCCCCGGGCGCCCGAATGCCGGTCGCTATGGTAAACTCGACGGCGCGTTCGGGCGCCTCCTTCTGCAATTCTTCGGCGATTTCGGATGCGATTGCGGTGAGATCGACGTTGCTCCAATGCATCGGCTCGTGGCTGAGACGGGAGAGCTTGAGCAAATCTTCGATGAGATCCCCCATTTGCCGGGCGCCGTCGCGAACCAATTCGGGATACTCCCGGCCCTCTTCGTCCAGCTTGGCGGAATAATCCTCCAGCAGGGCCTGGCTGAACCCGTCGATACTGCGCAAGGGCGCCCGCAAGTCATGGGAGACCGAGTAGGCAAAAGCCCTCAGCTCCTCGTTCGCCTCCTCCAGCTCGAACGTCCGGCGGAGGACGCGCGTTTCCAGGTTCCGGTTGAGCGCTTCGATCCGCGCCTCCGCTTTCCGCCTCTCCGTGATATCCTGGACCGTTCCTTCCATCCGGAGAGGTTTGCCCTCCTCATCATAAGTCACCTCCCCCTCCTCCTGAACCACCCGCTCGCTTCCATCGGGACGCACGAGGCGATGGACCACTTTGTAGGGCCGGTTTTCGGAAAGGGCGGCATCGACGGCCCGCCGGACCTCCTCCCGGTCTCCGGGATGCACCGAGCTCAGGAAGGCCTCATAGGTCGTTTCAGACTCCCCCGGCCGCCGTCCGAAGATCCGGTAAATTTCGTCCGACCATTCCAGTTTCCCGGAGGGGATATCCCACACCCAACTTCCGATGCGGGCGATGCGTTGGGCGTTGGCCAAATTGGCTTCGCTGGCCCGCAGGCGCGATTCCGCTTCGATGCGCTCTTTGATTTGGACCTCCAGACTCCGGTTGGCCTCGACCAATTGTTCGGTCCGTTCCCGCACCCGTCCCTCCAGTTCGCTGTTGACCCGCTGAATTTTCGACTCCGCTCTCGTACGTGCCTCATCGAGCCGGTTGAAGGACCGGGCCACCCACAGGGCCAGGACGGAAAAAACGATCACCATGAAAGAGGTCTGGATCGCGGCCCGGGTGGCCGGGCCGCCCCCCCTTCGCCGACCCCGGCCATAAACAGCAGGTTCGTCAATAACGGGAGAAGGAAAGCCGCCAGCAGGATCGAACACGCCACCTTGGTTCCGGTTCGCCCCCGCGGAAGTGAATCGTCCACCTGGAAATCGGGAATGAAACTCTCCGGTTTCCCCGCCTGCAAGTTCTTGTTCAATGTGTTGAATTAGCAAAGGTCAAAAAATGTTGACTTCGCAAATCGGTCGCTTCCGCTTTAAAAAGCGACATTTGGCGAACGGATTTGAATGATACGATAATATATGCTTTTCTCACTGTATGCCAGTCGGATATTGGCATTACCTGCACAAATTTGTTTTTTGGCTTGGAGATTGTATCCAAACCCCGTTTCGCGGTCACCGGACCCCAACTTTCTTCTTCAGGTCTCAGGTGCCCGCCCTCATCCCTCCATTGTTCTCCGCCAAACTTCCCGGCCAAACGCCCCGGCCAAAGTCTTGGCGACTTCGACTTCAGACCCGGTTCCCGTTGATGCCACGTAAGCCTGTCCCTGCGGCCTCGAATGCGGAAAATATAAATTGAATTTCCTCACTAGCGTCCAGTTAAAATCCATTGAATATCAACGGCTTGGAATCCATAGGGTCGTCGTTTGTTGTGCTATATTCCGTAAGTAGCTGATCAAAAGCTGCTTTCTGAAAAACGTTCACGCTTATAATCTGCAGGATCCGGCTCAAAGTTTTGTCGATGCTATGAACCTTATTGAGACAGGCGACCATCAAGTAAACGCAGATAGCGATCCAGATTTGCGCGCAGACAGCGTTCTCGCTGGTTCCGTAAAAAGCTTTAATACGCAGATTCTGCTTTATCCACTTAAAGAAGAGTTCAACCTTCCAGCGGCTTTTGTAGATGG
>SLOW01000361.1 GCA_007132315.1 Opitutales bacterium | reverse complement strand
GGGCTCGCGGGCGGATGCGCCATGGCGGCCTGGACCGAGCTTTCGACGAATTCCGTCAGTTCCGTTTCCCACGCGGCGATTTCGTCCTCGCGGCCGCTCTCGACAAGGCGCTTGCGCAAGGCGGGCAGGCTGTCGCGTCGTTTCCAGGATTCTTCCGTGCCATCCGGCAGGTAGTCGCAGGTATCGTAGGCGGCGTGGCCTCTCAGGCGCAGACAGCGCGCCTCGATGAAGCGGGGCCGGCTCGTCTCGCGCACGCGGTCCAGGGCGGCGGCGAGAGTTTTCAGACTGGATTCGGTGTCCGCGATGTCGAGCAGTTCTCCCTCCATGCCGTAGCCGCGGGCGCGTTCGACGAGATCCTCGGTGGCGAACTGTTCCTTGACCGGTGTCGAGTAGGCGTAGGCGTTGTTTTCGAGAACGAACAACACCGGGAGCCGGTACAGCGTCGCCAGGTTCATGCACTCGTGGATGTCGCCCGTGCTGCTGGCGCCGTCGCCGAAAAACGCCACCCCGACCGCGGGCCGGCCGAGCCGTCGCTGCGAATCGACGCCGCCCAGCACGTTGGCCGGCATCGAGCCCAGGTGACTGATCATCGGGTAACTGCGCCGGGCGGGATCGCCGTAATGGACGTTGCCCTCGCGGCCGCGGGTGGGACTGCCGGCGTTGGCGAAGTACTGGCACAGGTGGGTTTCGAGGGGGAGGCTCCAGATAAGTTTTCCGGCCAGCCCGCGATGGGAGAACGACACGACGTCGATCTCCTTGTCCATCAGCAGCCCGATCGGCGCGACCAACCCCTCGTTGCCCTGGCCGCCCGCGACCGTGCCGCGAATCAAACCCTGGCGGAAGAGCTCCAGGATCCGGTTGTCCGCGGTGCGCGCGAGGAACATCCACCGGTAGGAGAGGGCGAGTGCTTCGTTGATCGGATCGAGGTCCGCGCTGCGCAGGTCCCTGTTTTCGAGAAGAGCGGGAAGGGAAGGTTTCACCATAGACGGAATAAGGATATGACGCGGCCGGCGCGGAAATCCAATCCGGAAATTCCGGCCGGTGTTCTGCGCGGCGTGGCGGGTGACGTGTTCGGATTAGAGCTCCAGGGATTCGCCCGGTGCGAGGATGTGGGCGTCGGCCCCGGCGCGGGAGCAACCGTCGGCGAAACCCCCCGTGTCGACCTCGATGAGAGGCCAAGTGTCGTAGTGCATGGGGACGACCTGACGGGGACCGAGGAAGCGCACCGCCTCGATGGCGTCGTCCACGCCCATGGTGAAATTGTCGCCGATCGGCAGCAGGGCGAGGTCGAGACGGTGCTTTTCGCCGATCAGTTTCATGTCGAGAAACAGTCCGGTGTCGCCCGCGTTGTAGATCGTTTTGCCCTCGGCCTGGATCAGCAGACCCGCCGGATTGCCCATCGCGATGCGGCCCTTGGAGGTCGCCAGACTGGAGCCGTGGTGGGCGATGGTGAACTTCACGCTTCCAAACGGAAAGGCGTGCCGGCCGCCGATGTACATGGGATGGGTCTTCAGCCCCATGTCTCCGAAGTAGTCGGCGAGCTCGAAGTTGGCGATAATCGTGGCGTCGTTGGCCCGGGCGATTTGTTCGGTGTCGCCGACGTGGTCCTCGTGTCCATGGGTAAGCAGAATGTATTCACAGTCAACCTCTTCCGGCTTAACCGAGGCTTTTTCGTTACCGGAGAGAAAAGGATCCATCAGGAGCCGGTGGCCGGCGGTTTCGAGCAAAAACGCGGCGTGTCCGTAAAAGGTCAGTTTCATCGCGTAGCCTCCTTTCATTGTGATTGTTGTGTCGGTTTTGTCGCAGCCGTGATTATATTGCGAACCGGTAGGCCGCTGGCAAATTGATTCCGGGCGTGCATGATCGGGTTGACTGTAAAATCCCCCGTAACGTTTCCGGTTTGGCGGTGTTGTTATTGTATTGAGGGCAGGTTTGGCGTACCGTGTTGGAATAAGGCACCGGGTCCAAGGCTCTCACATAACGAGGAACAAATGGATCAAACCCGAGTCGTAAGCTCACAACCTGCATTTTGAATGGCAAACAAACCCGAAGAAGCAGCGGCCGACAAACTCTTGGTGGACCGCTTTAAGAACGGAGACCAGAGCGCTTTTGATGAAATGGTCCTGCGCTATTGGGACCGGATCTTCGCCATGGTCAAGCAGTTGCTCGGCAACTCGGAAGATGCCGAGGAAGTCACGCAGGACGCGTTTGTGCGCGCCCACCGCGGTCTGGAGAATTTCCGCGGCGATTCCGCCTTTTCCACCTGGCTTTATCAGATCGCGACCAACCTGGCACGCAACAAATACTGGTATTGGTGGCGGCGGAAGCGCGACAAGAGCATCTCCTTCGATCAGCCCTTGTCGGGAGAAGGGGAAATCACCCTGGCCGACGTGTTTCCGGCCGAGGCGCAAACGCCCAAGGAGGAGACCGTAACGCGCGAATTTGTTGATCGGATCGGTGAGTGCATGCAGATGCTCAACACCAAACACCGCGAGGTTCTGGTGCTGCGCAACGTGCAGAATCTGTCCTACGAGGAGATCGCCGCAATCCTGAACATCAGTGTCGGAACGGTGAAGAGCCGCATTGCTCGGGCTCGTAACGGATTGAGAGAGAAAATGGGCAGAGAATTCCTATGATGAGCAACAAAGAGTTTCTTGAACTACTCAATCTTTACATAGATCAGGAAATATCGTCCGAGCAGCGTGAGCGGCTCGAACGTGAGATCTCCGGCAACGAGAGTCGCCGGGCCATGTTCAACGAGTACGTTCGGCTCCAGGACGCCACCGAGAAACTTTTTGTTCATTTTCGCGAGAACCTCGCGGAATCCGTGGACTTGAAAAAGTACCACATTCTCTCCCGCAACGCCGACCAGCGTTTTGTCCTCGGTTCCCTGTACAGCGCGGCCGCGGTGCTCGTGGCTTGCCTGAGCATTTTTGCCGCGACGCGTATCCTGTCGGACCAGAACCTGACGTCCCGGGCGGATGTGACGGGTGCCGACGAGGGTACGGCCGATGTCGAGGTTGTCCGCAATCCCTATCAGGCCGAGGGGAACGCTTCCGGCCGCTTCCTGCGCGTTTTGCGGGAGGAACATCTCCCTTCCGGCAGCGCCCTGCGGTCGATATTCGCGGAGGCGCCCGAGCTTTCCGTGTCCTTTCAGTTGCGCGGGGAGGCGCGGGGTTTGGTTTCGAGTGACGGAGTGGCGGAAAGCCGTCCGGTGTTCCAGAGCAGCAATTCCTTTGAGTCGCCGCCGCCCGACCTGGTTTCATTTCAGTTTCAACGCTGATCGTTCCGTCGTCGGTGGTACCCGGAAACGCCTTGCGTCGTTCCGCGGCGCGGGCTTGTGAACAGGATGAAGAATTTCAAGAACGGGGGGAGAGATACGCGAAACACCCGTTCCCGCCGGGAGTTTTTTGTTGTGGTCGTCTTTGGTTTGCTGGTCGGTGTCGCCCTGGGGTGGTGGGGCGCCCGGCTGTCGATCGGACCGAGTGAGAATCGGGAGCCCCGGGTTATGTCTCAGGCCGACGAACCTGACGGAGAGGAACCGGCGTGGGAAGAGGATCGTCTGTACGAACGCTGGCTCGAGTACCTGGCTGCGGCCGGACGGCGGGTGGTGCCTCAGGAGGTGCTGGACCTGTTGCACGTTCCGCTATTGGACGCGACCGGCCGGGTGACCGTTGAGGCCGAGGAGCTTTTCCTGCTGACGGAAGGGGAGGGAGAGAGGCTGAACGCGCTGATCGCCGAAGTCGATGAGCGCCTTTTGCTGGCCGAAATGGAGCATCTGGAGATCCTGGGCATGACCGATGACGAGGCGATCTTTCTGATCGCTCCGTTCGATGAGGGAGCTCGTATCGAGGGTTTTCTGCGGCGCGGCATTCTCGATATTCTCGGGGAGTCCGACGGGGAACTGTTCTGGCGCATGCTCGGCCGTTTCGGGATGGACCGGTGGCGGGAATTCGGCGCGATGGAGCGGGAGATTCTGTTTTCCATTCGCGACGAGTCACCGGCGGGCGAAGAAACCGCCGCCCCGGAGAGCCGTGGGTTCTGGCTGTATTACGAGGAGCGGGTGCCCCCCGACAACGAAGGATTGGAGGATGAACCGTGGCGGGTGGAGGTTAGCCGAAGCGAGTTTTTCGAGCCGGATGCCGAATCCGAACCGTTTTTTCACCCCGATGAGGAACGGTACGGGCGCTTCGTGCCCTTCCTTCCCGACACCCTCCGGCGGCGTTTTCTGGGGGATTGACGGGATCTGGCAGCCTGCCGGCTCCGCGTCATCTCCGCCGCCGGTCCCCGGGGAGCAGGATGACCAGGAAAACGCCGGCGACGAATCCTCCGATGTGCGCCCACCAGGCGACGCCGCCGGTGATGTCCGTTTCCATCATCTGAGTGACCCCCATCATGAACTGGAACGCGAACCAAAGTATGAGGAAGACGAAAGCAGGTATCGGAAGGAGCGGGATGATCCAGGGTACGAGCGTCACCACCATGGCGAAGGGGAACAGCATGAGGTAGGTGCCGAGGATCGCCGCGACCGCACCGCTGGCGCCGATCATGGGAACGGTGGAATCCGGTGACACGATGTATTGGGTGAAAGCGGCGGCCAGCGCTCCGAGCAGGAAAATGATCAGCGTCTTCAGCGACCCGAGCCGGTGCTCGACTGGCGGGCCGAAGATAAAGAGGAACCACAGGTTCGCCGCCAGGTGGAGGAGACTCGCGTGCAGGAAGACGGAGGTCAACGCGGTGCCGAGGATTTCCGTCGGGGGCCGCTGGCCCACCGCCGCGGGCGTGAACGCGTATTCGAGGACGAACACATCCAAGGTCCCCTGTTGCGCCAGAAGAAGCTGAAACGCGAACACGACCATACAACCGACGATCGCCGTCAGGGTCACCGGCGCCACCACGTTTCGCGGGTTGCTGTCGAATAGCGGAAGAAACACGATTTTAAGATTCGGTCGAAGGCGGTATCCTTCGGAACCGTAACGTCGCTCCGAAGCCGGTCCGAAACAACTCAATTCTTGCGAAAACCATCCTTCCCGAATTAATCTGACCGATCATGGTTAACCAGGAAGTCACCTTGATCCGGGATTGCCCGGCCACTCTGATCCCGGCCGGAGATGCCGTAACCCTGCCGGCCGGCGCGGCGGTGTTCGTTTCCCAGGCGTTCGGAGGCACCGTGACCGTACGGGCCGATTCCGGCCTGTTCCGGATCGCCGGGAAGGACCTTGACGCGCTCGGCGCGGCGGCGGAGATGCTGCGGGAGGAGGCGGCGGCTTCGGAGGCGCCCGAAGGCGAGTTCAGCGAGAGCCTCCTCTGGGACGCACTCAAGGGCTGCTACGATCCGGAGATCCCCATCAACATCGTCGATCTGGGGCTCATTTACGACTTGCGCAGCAACGAAACCTCCGCCGGACGGCACGCGGTCGAGGTCAAGATGACCCTGACCGCCCAGGGCTGCGGCATGGGGCCGGTGATCGCCGACGACGCCCGCTCGCGCCTGGAAGCCCTGCCCCAGGTGGAAAGCGCCCGGGTCGATATCGTTTGGGATCCGGTCTGGACCCCGCAGATGATATCGCCCGAAGGGCGCAAGAAACTCGGAATCGAGTGAGATCGACCGCCCCCGGAACCCGTGGCGATTAGGCTTGCAAGCCCGAAGTGGTTCTGTTCCATGATTTCCGGATGCAACTGACGTTTCAGGATCGTACGGCACTGGTGACCGGCGCGGGGCGGGGGATCGGCAAAGCGATTGCCGAAACGCTCGCCGCCGCCGGGGTCAACGTGATTTGTGTCAGCAAATCCGAACAAAGTTGTGGCGCCGTGGCCGAGGGCATCCGCTCAGGCGGCGGACGCGCTTCCGCGCGCGCTGTCGATGTGGCGGATGGCGCCGCCGTGGCCGAAGCGGCTGCGGAACTCCTCTCCGAGCACGAACGCATTGACATTCTCGTCAACAACGCCGGCATTACCCGTGACGGACTCATGCTGCGGATGAGCGACGCGGACTGGCACGACGTCATCAAAACCAACCTCTCGAGTTGTTTTTTCTGGATCAAAGGCGTGAGCCGTCCGATGACCCGGAAGCGCTGGGGGCGCATCGTCAATATTTCCTCGGTGGTGGGGTTGATGGGCAATCCGGGCCAGATCAACTACAGCGCTTCCAAAGCGGGGATCCTCGGGTTGACCAAGAGCCTGGCCAAAGAACTGGCGAGCCGGTCCGTGACCTGCAACGCCGTCGCACCCGGGTTCATCGAGACCGACATGACCGCCTCGCTGGATGAAGAGGTCAGTCGCGAAATCGCCAGTCGAATCCCCCTGAAACGGTTGGGCACGGCCAAAGAAGTCGCCAACCTGACGGCCTACCTGTGTTCGGAAGAAGCCGGGTACGTCACCGGTCAGGTTTTTACCGTTGACGGCGGGCTGGTCATGTGATCGTAAGAGACGTTCAACCATTTATTTCAACCACATATCATGGCAGACTCAAAAAGCATCGAACAACGCGTCAAAGAGATCATCGTCAATCAGTTGAACGTGAACGAGGATCAGGTTACCCCGGAAGCCTCTTTCCTGGACGATCTCGGCGCCGACTCCCTGGACACCGTGGAACTGATCATGGCGTTCGAAGAGGAGTTCAAGGAGGAAATCAAGGGAGAGATTCCGGAATCGGAAGCCGAAAAGCTGCAAACCGTCAAAGACGTCATCAGCTACATCGAAGAAAAGACGGCCGCCTCGTCCTAGAACGCGTCGCACCGTCCCGTTGGCGGCGGGAGGCGCAATGCGCGTCCGCAGTCACCGGGTAAGTCTTTTTGTTTCCTCCAACGATGCCCGATTCCTTCGAGCCTCCCAGAATTGTCGTCACCGGTCTCGGTGTCATCGCTTCGTGCGGACAGGACACACAAACGTTCTTCGACAACCTGTTGGCGGGGCACAGTGGCATCGACCACGTGACCGCTTTCGATGTGACGGATATCCCGTCCAAGATCGGCGCCGAGGTCAAGGACTTCGACCCGAGCGCGTTTATGGATCCGAAAGAGGTCCGGCGGAACGACCGGTACACGCAGCTTGCGCTGGGCGCCGGATTGCAGGCGGTCGCCGACGCCGGATTGAAGATGGATTCCGTCGATCCCGATCGTTGCGGTGTATTGGTCGGGTCGGGGATCGGGGGGATGTGGACGATTGAGAATCAGGCCCGGGTGCTCTTCGAAAAGGGCCCGCGCCGCGTCTCGCCGTTCATGATCCCGTCGCTGATCGCCAACATCGCCAGCGGGCGTATCGCGATCGAGCTGGGCGCGCGGGGGCCGAACTTCGCGGTGGTCAGCGCCTGCGCAACGTCCACCCACGCTCTGGGCGAATCGCTCCGAATCATGCGTTCGGGCGATGCCGACGTCATGATCGCCGGCGGCAGCGAGGCCGCCATCACCCGCCTCGGGTACGCCGGTTTTTGTTCGATGAAGGCGATGAGCACCCGCAATGACGACCCGCCGGCCGCGAGCCGGCCGTTCGAGAAATCCCGCGACGGTTTTGTCATGGGTGAGGGAGCCGGTATTTTCGTTCTGGAGACGATCGAACACGCGCGAGCCCGGGGAGCCAGGATCTATTGTGAGCTGGCGGGGTATGCGGCGACCTGCGACGCGTTTCACATCACCCAGCCCGACACCGAGGCCGTGGGCCTGACGGAATGTATCCGGAAGGCTCTGAAAAACTCGCGCATGGAACCGTCCCAGATCGATTACATCAACGCTCACGGGACTTCGACCTACTTTAACGACAAGTGCGAGACGATGGCGATCAAAGAGACGTTCGGTGAAAGCGCCCGCAACGTGATGGTCGGCTCCACCAAATCGATGACCGGCCATTTGCTCGGAGCCGCCGGCAGCGTCGAGGCGGCGGTTTGTGCCAAGGTGATCGAAAGCGGCGAGGTTCCGCCCACGATCAATTACGACGAACCCGATCCCGAGCTCGATCTCGACTACGTTCCCAACACCAAACGCCGGGCTCGCGTTCGGGTGGCCATGAGCAATAACTCCGGTTTCGGCGGGCACAACGCTTCGCTGGTACTCAAGGCGTTCAAGGATTCGTGACCCGTCCGCCATCCGGCGACGTTCGCTTTTTCTCTTTGAATTTACGGTGTTTTTGGCGTTTGCTGTCCGGGAAATGGAGAACACTCATCTGATCGTTCATTTTTCGGGACGCGTCCAGGGGGTCGGATTCCGTTATCAGGTTCGGGAGACCGCCAAGGGGTTCAACGTGACCGGTTATGTCAAGAACCTGGCCGACGGCCGCGTGCTGATGGAGGCGGAGGGTGCCACGGACGAAGTTGACGCTTTCCTGGCCGAGGTTCAGGACCGCATGAGCGCGTACGTTCGGAAGACGGAGGCCCGGAAAACGTCGGACTTGAAAGGGTTTTCCGATTTCAATATTCAATGAAGCGGGCAATTCCGCGCCTATCTCATGACACCAGCCATCAAAATCGAAAACCTCACCAAGGATTTTCCCCTCGGTTTCGGGCACCTGAAGCTGCGAGCGGTGGAAAACCTGTCGCTTGACATCGCCGATAACCAGGTCTTCGGTCTGCTCGGGCCGAACGGCTCGGGCAAGAGCACCACGATCAAGGTCATCCTCGGCTTGCTGGCTCCCACCAGCGGGTCGTGCCAGATTTTCGGCACCCCCAGCGGCGATGTCTCGTCGCGTCGTGATGTCGGGTTTTTGCCGGAGGCACCGTATTTTTACCGTTACTTGACCGGCTACGAACTCGTGGCGTTTTTCGGGCGCATCTGCCAGGTTGAGGAAAAGCGCCTACACGACCGGGTGAGCGAGGTGATCGAATGGGTCGGCCTGAAAGAGGCCGCCCACCGGCGCGTGGGCACCTACTCGAAGGGTATGCTCCAGCGCATCGGCCTCGCCCAGGCGCTGGTCCACGATCCCAGACTGGTCATTCTGGACGAACCCACCGCCGGCGTGGATCCGGTGGGTTCGGCTGAGATATCCTCTCTGATTCTGAATCTCAAGGATCAGGGGAAAACGATCATCCTCTGTTCCCACCTGCTCGGGCAGGTCGAGGATATCTGCGACCGAATCGCGATTTTGAATCGAGGTAAGCTGATCCTGGAAGGGGAACTCTCGGACCTCGTAAGCAAGAAGGATCTGCGCTCGCTGGTGGTTCAGAATTACCGCGAGGATTTTAATGAGGAACTCGCCAGCTGGTTGAAGGCGCGCGAGGCGCGGCTGGTCCATGTGGAACAGCCCCAGTACAGTCTGGATCGCGTCTTCCTCGAACATGTGGGGCGCTCCGAACTCGCCCGGGAGAAGCTATCGGAACGCGCGGAGGCCGCCATGGAATCGAAGTCGCGGCCGGATGGCGGTAGAACGGAATAAGAATCGTCATGAAAAAGGTCATGTTCTCACCCGACCGGATCAAGGTCATCGCCAAGAATACGTTCCTGGAGGCGGTCCGGCAGAAGTTTTTCGGCTTTCTGGTCGTGATTGCCCTCGGGATCATCGCCAGTTCCCAGGTGTTCCGGGATTTCAATTTCGGGGCTCCGGAACTCAAGTTTATCGCTGATTTCGGATTCGGCGCGATTGTCCTGTTCGGTTCGGTGCTGGCCATCGTGGCGACCGCGCAGCTCTTCTTCAGCGAGATCGAAAACAAGACCGCCATCACCATCCTGGCCAAACCGGTTTTCCGGTCCGAATTCATCTTCGGCAAGTTTATCGGCGTTTCGGCCCTCCTGTTGGTGTTCACCGCGATGATGACGGTGATTTTGGCGGTATTGCTTTTCTGGCGGGAAAGCGCCCTGATGGAGATCGACCCGGAAGGCTTCGAAGCCGGACGGATGGTGGCGTACGCCGATGTCTTCCTGTACGGCCTGGTGCAGTGGCTGAAATTTTCAATCCTCTGCGGCATCACCATGGTGATCGCCAGTTTCTCCAACACGAATCTCTATTCGGTCATTCTCTCCTTCGTGGTTCTCCTGATCTGCCACCTCCAGTACCTGGCGCGCGACGCCTGGACACAGATGGACTTCGCGCTTGTTCAGGTCGCCGTGTTTATGCTGGCGACGGTGTTTCCGAACTTCCAGGTGTTCAACATCGGCGATCAGGTGGCCCTCGGTGAATCGATTCCGATCGGGTTGACCGTGCGTATCATCGGATACGCATTGGCCTATGTGGTCGTTTTCAATCTTCTAGCCGTGTTCAGTTTCCGAAAGCGGGAAATCTGAGCCCGCCCGCTTATGAATTGGAAAGCCATCATCGTTGTCATTGTCGCACTGCTCGTGGTGGGAGTCGCGTTAAAGCCGCTGGAGGGGCCGATATGGGAAGAGATGCGCGAGCGCGAACCGGCGCTCCGCATGGAGGACCTCGAGGCGGCGTTGGGACAGGGAGGCACCATCGGCCTGCTGGGAGGTTTCCGCGCGGTCGTGGCCGACATGCTCTGGCTCCGGACCAACGCGGTCTGGGTCGCCCAGGAGACGGCCGTGATTCCCGCGACCGAAACACTCATTCGCCTCACGACCACCGTAGATCCCCGGCCGGTGTATTTCTGGCTCAATGGCTCCCGCATGATAGCCTACGATATGGCGGTCTGGCGGGTTGAGGAGGCCGGCGGTTACGGCGAAGTCCCGGAGGCGGTGGTGCGCCGTTATCATGACGAACAGGCCGAAACAGCCATTCGCCTGTTGCAGCGTGCACACGAATTTCATGAGGAGCGTCCGGAAATTCTGGTGGAAATTGCCAACATCTACCTGCGGCGCAAGGAGGATCTGGAGATGGCGATCGAATATTACCACCGCGCCGCGCTCATGGACAATGCGCCCGCCTTCGCCGCCCGGATTTACGCTGAACTCCTGCGTCGGGCGGGGCGTAACCAAGAGGCTTACGTGTGGCTGAAGAAGCTCTACCCAACGCTCGACCCCACCGTCCCCCAGGACCTGGCACCGATCGTGCTGAGCCGCATCCGCGAGCTCGAAAACGAGCTGAATATCCCCTTCGCCGAACGTTTCCAGCCTTAGCCCCCCTGGAGGGCCGACCTCCGCGTCGACCGCCGGCGACGCCCCCGCCGCCCGCTAGGACATGGCGCTGGCCAGCCTCTTCGGCGGCCTCGCCCTGGCCAATTCGGGAAGTGCCCTCACTTCAAGCCCGCCAAGTTACCACAACCGCCCTCGACGAAGTCGTCACCAAGGCCACAAAAGCCAGCAGCATGAAAGGCAACCCGCTCGAACTCACCGCCGAGGAACGACACGGGATGCTGGTCAAAGCACTTTGAGAAGGGGCCACACGCCGTCCGCTATCCGCAAAGGCCGATCAATCCAGGCTGGCCAGGTAAGCGAGGAGGTCGCGGATCTCGCGACGGGTGAGGACCGGTTTTACGGAGGGCATGGAAGAGGGGGCGTCGGCCCGTTCGGCGACCTCGGCGCGTTCGATGGCGCGGATCTCCCCGGCGAGGTCCATTTTGAAATGGGTTTCGGTCTCCTCGCGCAGGGTGCCGATGACCCGCTCGCCGTCGTCGAGTTCGAGCATGACGATGCCGTAGCCGGGGGTAATGCGGGCGTTGGGATCGAGCAGAGCCTGCAGGATTTCCTGGCGCGTGGAGCGTTGCCCAATGTCGGTCAGGTCCGGTCCGGCGTCGCCGCCGCGGCCGTGAATGGCGTGGCAGCGGATGCAGGATGCACCGGGATGGGTGCGAAAGATCCGGCGCCCGGAGGCGATATGTCCGCCGTAAAGGGTTTCCGAATACTCGGCCACCACGTCTCCGGGAGGCTGGGCCGCACGGTAATCGGCGATCGCCTCCAGCAGCGGCGGGTGATCGGTCGCTTCGGCGGCTTCGATAAGGTCCAGATGGATTTCCGGCGGCACGGAGCTTTCGATCATGTCGGCCAGCAAGGCTTCGAGATGAGACAACGCCCGTTCGTGGCTCAGTCGTCCCAGTGCGGACAGAGCGGTCTGCTTTTCGGGAACCGATGAGTCGTCCTCGATAACCTGAACCAGCAGGTCGGCGAGCTCGGGACCCCCCGCATCCAGGGAGGGCGCGAGGTCCAGGGCGGCGCGCCTGACGTCGCTGTCGTCGTCGGCCATGGCCAGCGCCACGGCATCGGCGAGGTGGTCGCTCTCCATACGGTGCAGCGCGTTCAAAGCGGCGGCGCGCACGGTCGGGGATGCGCTTTCCCGCAGGAGGGCCATCAGCGTCGGCGCTGCTTCCCGCACCGCCAGCCGGGCGGCCACCTCGATGGCGACGGCGCGCACGGCGGGGCTGGGTTCGGTGGTCAACAGGTATTCCATCTCCGAAGCCACGGCATTTCTCGCAAGAGCGGGATCGTTTTGTATCGGCCCGCGGTGCCGGCCGTCCACTCGATCCAGGATCGAAGGTTGCGGCCAGACGCCAAGTACCTCCAGGGCTTCCACCCGCATGGCTTCCGGGGCATCGGCGCGCGTCGCATAGGCCACCAGCCGGTGCGCGGCCTCTTCGCCGCCGACGCGGAGATTGGCGTTGATGGCGCGACGCAGCAAGGGTTCGCGCGTGAAGCGCTCGACTTCGAGCGTGCGCGCCAGGTCGGGCAGAGCCGCCGGGATGGAACGGTCGTCGTTGATGGCTCGGGCGGCCTCGGTCACGATCAGTTCGTCGTCGTCGGACAAGAACGCCGCGACGCTGGGATTTTCCATGCGGCGCAGGGCGACGACGGAAGCGATGCGCAGAGCCCTTGAGTCGTGTTCCGCGTAAGCGATCAGCGGTTCGGCTAGGCCGATGCGGGCGAGGGCGATGGCACCGCCGTGGCGGAGGTAGGCGTCGCGGTCGTCGTTGTCGATCAGCATTTGCGCGATCGCTTCCACGGCCGGCTCGCAGCCGATTCGTCCGAGCGCTTCCGCGGCGAAAAAGCGCGGGCGGCTGTGGTCGTCGCGCAGGAGGGAGACGAGTGCCTCGCCGGCCGGGGCAAACCGCACGTCGCCGAGGAGTTTGGCCGTTTGCGCGCGAGTCTCGGCATCGTCGTCGGCGAGGAAAGGAAGAATCTCTTCCGCCAGGTCGTTGCCGGCGCGAATCACCTGCCCGATGCCCCACAAGCCGTGAATGCGGGCGAGCCGGGAGCGGTCCGGTTCCACTGCGGCGAGCAGTGCGGCGGCGCCGTCGGGTCCGCGGCGCACCAGTTCGAATTGGGCCTTTTGCCGGACGCGCATGTCCTGGTGTCCCAGCAGCGAGGCGAGGGCGTCGATCGTCTT
>SLOW01000372.1 GCA_007132315.1 Opitutales bacterium | reverse complement strand
CGCTGCCGTAATACAT
The DNA here is from genome assembly GCA_007132315.1 of Opitutales bacterium. GTDB lineage: Bacteria > Verrucomicrobiota > Verrucomicrobiia > Opitutales > T3Sed10-336 > SLOW01. The sequence goes on along the minus strand of SLOW01000372.1, from coordinate 3,478 downwards.
CAACGGGCAAAGCAGCATGTCCTCGAGCAAAGGATCGCTCACATGCCGCCGGATGAATTCCCGGGCGGATCCATCGCTGCCCCGCCCCCCGAGATCCTCGAGCTCCGTCACCTCGCGGGTCAGACGGCGGAATCCGTCGATCTGGCCGGGAAACACCCGGGCCACCTCGGATTCCAGGACCGAGAAATCGTTGGTGAAGCTCAGCTCGGCGCCGGGAAAACTGACCTTGGAACCGGCCTGTTCGCAGAGCCCCAGTTCGTCTCGGTGGATGCGCAACTGGCGCAGCAATTTGACCAGCGGCGTACCGCGGACACCCGGGGGCACGTAGTTGGTGACGGCGTGCAGTCCGACGTCGTACTTGCGGCCGCCGAGTTTGTAGAAACTGTTCAACCCTCCGATCACGGTGTGCCGTTCGAGCAGGCAAACCGTTTTGCCGAAGCGGGCCAGGCGAATCGCAGCGGCCATCCCGGCCATACCGGCCCCGATGATGACCACATCGTAATGGGATCGCTTCGGCGTTCTGAGCGCGGCGTCCGGCATCAGGTAAACCAAGCCGCCGTCGGCAGGATGAAACGGTGGCGCGGGCTCAGGTTAAACCGACTGCTTTTCCTTGAACTTGGGCGTCAGATACTCCGCGCAACTGTCCAGCGAGGCCAGCTTCGGGTAATCTTCTTCCGGGACTTCGATGCCGTATTGTTTCCGGAGCTCCATCACGATATCCAGAAAATCCATGGAATCGAGGTCGAGTTGGTCCCGCAGCCGCACGTCGTCCTTGATATCGCCCAGGTCCTCGTCGGGCGCGATATCCTCAATAATCTTGAGAACGATCTTCTTGCATTCTTCTTCGGTCATAGAATCAAAAGGGGTTAATGTTATTCCTCGTAACGCCGGACAATCAAGACTGAATTGATGCCGAGCATCCCGAAAGAATTGTTCAGAATCACATCGACACGCTTGTTTTCCAGGGAATCGTTCAACACCAGGTTGGGCGCGTCGCACTTCGGGTCGAGGTGATCCACGTTGAGACAGGCGTGGATCCGGCCGTCTTCGAACGACGGCAGATTGGCGGCCAGTTCGAGCGCGCCGGCGGCGCCCATGGTGTGGCCGATGAATCCCTTCGTGTTGTTGATGTAGGTGTCGGGACACTCGGCGAAGAGTTCGCGCAAGGCGAGGCACTCCTGCTCGTCACCCAACGGAGTCGCCGTGGCGTGGGTGTTCACCAGGTGGATGTCGCGGGGCTCCATCCCGGCCCGTTTCAGCGCCATCCGCATGCAGTCGGCCTGCCGGACGGAGTACGGCAGAACGTAGTCGCGGGCGTCGGAATTGAGTCCGTACCCCACAATCTCACCGTAAATCCTGGCCCCGCGGGCCCGGGCGTCCTCCAATCGCTCCACCGTGTAAACACATCCGCCCTCGCTCACCACAATCCCGTTGCGATCGCGGTCGAACGGCCGGCTCGCCTTCGCCGGGTCCTCGTGCCGGGCGAGGGCGCCCTGGCTCTTGAAAGCCGCGAAAATGCCGAAGGTGTGGATGCTCTCGCTCACCCCGCCCGCCAGGGCGACATCCACCTCGCCCAGCCGCAACATCTGCGCCGCCTGGATCAGGCCGGCGTTGCCAGCGGCACAGGCGGCCCCGATGGTGTAGTGGGGGCCGGTGATGGCCATGTTGATGGTGACCTCGCCCGCCGGGTTGTTGGCCACCGTCCGGGGGTTGTGGTGGTGGGTCCAGTAGCGGGTGTCGTAGTCGAACTGGGAGATGTTGTAGATCTCGTTCTCGGTCTCGACATTGCCGTGTTCGGTGACACCCAGGTACACCCCGACCCGGTCGCGGTCCTGCTTCTCCCAGTCGAGGCCGGAGTCGCCGACCGCCTCGCGCGAGCAGTATATCGCCACACTGCCGGCCCGGGTGCCGATGCGCAGGGCCTTCCGCTTCTGGTGCCGAAGCGGGTCGAAGTGACAGACCCCGGCATGCACCGTACCCATGTAACGGGTTTCGATGTTCTCGATCCCCGCGACACCCTTGAGAAGGTTCTCGCGAAACTCCGGGAGACTGTCTCCGTTCGGCGCGGTCAGGCCGATGCCCGTGATGACGATTCTGCTGTCGGTCATGAAAAGAAAAAACGTCCTTCATCGAAACCCGGGTAAGCCCCCGGGTCAAGCCAGTGCATCCGATATCCGGGTGACGCGCCAATTCATCCCCGGGAACCCTGGCATCATCCTCCAACACCCCTTCGAATCGGCGTTTGAACGGATTGTTTCAATCCCGAACAGGTTCGTTCCAGGGGTGATTTCGCGTGAAATCAACACATCGGAAAATCAACTTTAAAATATTTTTAATCAATACTTTAAGAAACAAAATTTTGCCTGGATACAGCCATTCAACACGTGTTGCGACATCCATACGCAGGGTGACGCGTCCGAATTGTATCGATTCCCCCAAATCACCCCTCGACCGAACGGACACCCGCCATCGACACCCCGGTTTCGAGGAAAGACATCGCCGGGCTCGACGAAGGAACGCCGGCGGAGGATTTTCTCTCGCCTCTCCGGACGCCACCGGATAAAACCAGCGGCATGAGCCAAAATGTTCTTGTCGTGGGCGGCGCCGGTTACATCGGCAGCCATTGTGTGCGTCAACTCGTCCTCAGCGGATACCGGCCGGTCATCGTGGACAACCTCACGTTCGGCCACCGCGGAGCGATCCCGGACGACATTCCCTTCTACTCGTGCGACCTAGGCGACACGGCCGCCATGGGCGAAGTCATCGAGAAAGAAAAAACCGACCTGGTGATGCATTTCGCCGCTTTCGCCTATGTCGGAGAATCGGTCGAAAATCCCCTGAAATACTACTTCAACAACCTGGTCGCCACCCTGAACCTGCTACAGGTGATGGTGGACAAGAAGGTCGGCAAATTCGTCTTCTCCTCCACCTGCGCGACCTACGGCGAGCCTCCCTCCCTGCCGATCACCGAGGACATGCCACAGCACCCCATCAATCCCTACGGCCAGACCAAACTCGACGTGGAAAACGCCCTCAAATCGATCGCCCACGCCCACGGGTTGTCGTCCGCCTCGTTCCGCTACTTCAACGCCGCCGGCGCCGCCGAGGACGGAAGCCTCGGGGAAGACCACCGCCCGGAAACCCACCTCATCCCGCTGGTTTTCGATGCCGCGATGGGCAAGCGCAAACACATCAGCATCTTCGGAACCGACTACCCCACCCCCGACGGAACCTGCCTGCGCGATTACATCCATGTTGACGACCTCAGCCGGGCGCACATCGCCGTATTCGATAAACTGGACACGCCCGGCACGATCCTCCACTACAACCTCGGCACCGGCACGCCCGCCTCCGTCCGCGAAGTCATCGACACCGTGGCGCGCGTCACCGGAAAGGAGGTTCCCGTGGTCGAGGAAGCCCGGCGCCCGGGCGACCCGCCGGCCCTTTACGCCGATTCCTCCAAGGCACAGCGCGAGCT
>SLOW01000005.1 GCA_007132315.1 Opitutales bacterium | reverse complement strand
GAAGATGCGGTAGAATACGATCTGCCCGGTGGAGATAAAATTATGGTTCGCGGCAGTATCGACCGCATCGACTATCTGCCCGGGCTGGGTCTTTACCGGGTCTGGGATTTCAAAACAGGGGGAACCAGTATCTACAGGCACAGCGACCATATCAAGCAGGGCCGGCAGATCCAGCCTGCCCTCTATACCGCTGCAGCGGAGGTAATCCTGAGCGAGCAGCATCCGGAACTCTACAAGAAGGTGCGTTTTCCCGACTCGTCCGGCTTCGGCATCAAACCGGTGTCCCGCGAGGGAACCGCACGGCACGTGCGCGCGGCCATCAAATACGCCATCGACGAAGGTCGCAAGAGTGTGACGCTGGTGCACAAGGGGAACATCATGAAGTTCACTGAAGGCGCTTTTCGCGACTGGGGTTACGAGGTGGCGAAGAATGAATTCGACGCCAAGGAAATCGACGGCGGCCCCTGGTGCCGACTGCCCAATGGGATCGTGGTCAAGGACGTGATCGCCGATGCGTTCCTGCAGCAGATTCTGACCCGCCCGGCCGAATACGAGGTGATCGCGACCCTCAATCTCAACGGCGATTACATTTCCGACGCCCTCGCCGCGCAAGTCGGCGGAATCGGGATCGCTCCCGGGGGCAACATCAACTACGAAAGCGGTCACGCCATCTTCGAGGCCACCCACGGCACGGCTCCGAAATACGCCGGCCAGGACAAGGTGAATCCCGGATCGGTTATCCTCTCCGGCGAGATGATGCTGCGTCATCTGGGCTGGAAGGAAGCCGCCGACGCCGTCATCCGCGGCATGGAAGGCGCTTTCGCCGACGGCGTCGTCACCTACGATCTGGCTCGCATGATCGACGGAGCCCGGGAAGTGAAATGTTCCGCGTTCGCCGACGCCATGATCGAACGCATGGGATGATTGATGCGCCGTTTAATGGTTGCGTTACTGATTTAACGTGAGATAGTTGGAAAAAATCGGCGTCGGTCGATCGGCCCGTCTCAGGAGCCGCCGACACATCGGTGGACGGGCTTCAACCAAAAGGCGGAATTTTTTCGCGTGAAAAAGGTTGACGGCCAGTCGGGCATTTTTCAAATTCTCCCTTTCCTCTTCATGGGATGCGCTCGGTAGAGGTGTTTCGGGGACCGCCCTTGTAGCTCAGTTGGTAGAGCACGTCCTTGGTAAGGACGAGGTCACCGGTTCAAGTCCGGTCAAGGGCTCCGTAAATTCCTCCACATCAACCGCTTTTCGCAAAAGCAAACAACTCAAAGACACACTTAAATGGCTAAAGGAACATTCGAAAGAACCAAACCGCACGTTAACGTCGGCACGATCGGTCACGTTGACCACGGCAAGACCACGCTGACTGCCAGCATCCTGCAGGTGCAGTCGGAGAAGGGGTACGCCGAGATCAAGTCCTATTCGGACATTGCCAAGGGCGGCACCGTGCGCGACGCTTCGAAGATTCTCACAATTGCGGTCTCGCACGTGGAGTACGAGACGGACAACCGCCACTACGCGCACGTTGACTGTCCCGGCCACGCCGACTTCGTGAAAAACATGATTACGGGCGCCGCGCAGATGGACGGTGCGATCCTGGTGGTGAGCGCGGCCGACGGTCCGATGCCCCAGACCCGCGAGCACATCCTGCTGGCCCGCCAGGTTGGCGTTCCGAATATTGTCGTGTTCCTCAACAAGGTTGACCTCATCGACGACGAGGAGCTGCTCGACCTGGTGGAGATGGAGATCCGCGAACTGCTTTCCAAATACGACTTCGACGGCGACAACATCAGCATCGTTCGCGGTTCCGCTCTCGCGGCTCTCGAGGGCAAGGATGAAGGCAAGGCCGCCATCCAGGCGTTGATGGACGCGATCGACAACGATATTCCGGAGCCGGAGCGCGAAATCGACAAACCCTTTTTGATGTCCGTGGAGGACGTGTTCTCCATCACCGGCCGTGGCACCGTGGCCACGGGCCGTATTGAGCGCGGGATCGTCAAAGTCGGCGACAACGTCGAAATCGTCGGCCTGGGAGATACCCGCAACACTGTCGTGACCGGCGTGGAAATGTTCCGCAAGATGCTCGATCAGGGGCAGGCCGGCGACAACGTCGGGGTGCTGCTGCGCGGTATTGAAAAGGACGACATCGAGCGCGGCCAGGTTCTGGCGGCCCCGAAGTCCATCACGCCGCACAAGAAGGCGAAAGCGGAGGTTTACGTCCTCAGCAAGGAAGAGGGCGGACGTCACACCCCGTTTTTCAACGGATACCGTCCCCAGTTTTACTTCCGGACCACCGACGTCACCGGCACCGTGCAACTGCCCGAAGGCGTCGAGATGATCATGCCCGGTGACAACATCAACGTCGATATCGAGTTGATCAACCCGATCGCCATGGAAAAGGGCCAACGCTTCGCCATCCGCGAAGGTGGACGGACCATCGGCGCCGGGCGGGTCACCGACATCGTCGAGTAAATCGACGCCGTGATTTGACCCGAGCGACCTCACAGGGATATTCTTCCTTTTCAGCCTTGCGAGTAGGACAGTAGCTCAATTGGTAGAGTAGCGGTCTCCAAAACCGTCGGTTGGGGGTTCGAGTCCCTCCTGTCCTGCCACCTTTGCCTTTTCCATGAAAAATCCGTTCCGCAGTATTCGTATCTTTTTCAGCGAGACCATGATCGAGCTGAAGCGGGCCACTTGGCCGACCCGGTCCGAGCTGAAAGACTCGACGATCGTGGTCATTATCGCCGTGGCGATTCTCGGGACCTTCACGAGCATTGCGGACTTTTCTCTATTCCAGATTGTCAATCTGTTTACCAGTTGGGTGACAAGCTGATCGACGTTATGACCGAATCCTCCACACAAAGCGGAGTCGGCTGGTACGTGGTTCAAACCCTTTCCGGAAAAGAGAACCAGGTTAAGGCTTATATCGAGAAAAACAAATCCCAGGAGGAACTCGACGACTATATTTACGAGGTGCTGATGCCGACCGAGACCGTGTCGGAGGTCAAACACGGTAAAAAAAGTCAGAAGACCAGGAAGTTTTATCCGGGCTACGTCTTTATCAAGATGCGGCTCTACGACGAGGAGAACCGGCTGAACAACAAGGCCTGGTACTTCGTCCGGGAGGCCACCGGGGTGATCAATTTTGTTGGCGGCACACGTCCCACCCCCCTGCGTCAGGCTGAAATCGAACGCATTCAGCGACAAGTCGATGAAGCCGAGGGCAAGGAGGTTCCGAAGGTCCAATATGAAGTGGGGGAGGAAGTCAAAATCACCGACGGCCCGTTCCTCAACCTGACCGGACGTATCGACGACATCGATCCGGAGCGGGGAAAATTAAAGGTATCGGTTTCCATTTTCGGTCGGTTCACGCCGGTGGAACTGGAATACTGGCAGGTTGAACGAGCTACGAGCTAAACACAGATGGCAAAGAAGGTAACAGGAATTATTCGTCTGCAACTGCCCGCGGGGGCGGCCAATCCGGCCCCGCCGGTCGG